>JAOUBX010000060.1 GCA_029860075.1 Deltaproteobacteria bacterium
GCAAAGAAATTTTAAGATTACAAAATTATAATTTCTTGGTAAGCTTTGCCCCCCGAATCTCCTTTACTTTTTTCCCTTCTTAATGTATTTTTCCAGTTTATGATTTAGCCTGGCTGTCCCCGTTTTTAACAGGATGGATGACGATATGACCTCATATGATCTCCATGAAGTTATTGAACCTGAAAATACTTCAACCCCTTTGCCCCGGTCGAGAGCGCTCTTTGAAAAAGAACTTGATCACCATCATTTAACCCGCCTGGCTGCAAGGGCTTTGTAAGGTAAAAGATGACAAACTTTATTAAGGTTTTTCTTGCCCTTACGTTAATAGTTATATTCCAGGTTGATTCTTACGGTTTTGAAAAAAAAATTAATCTTGGCAATTGGTCTCAAGGTGAGGTTGAATCAATAATAAAAAAATCCTCACAATCCGGTAGCAGCCGCCAAAAAATAAATTCTCTTTCAAGTCATTTCCTCGGTACGGAATATCAAGGTAATACCTTAATCGGCGGCCCCCATGAAGAGGAAGTTTTTGTCGTTAATCTGAGTAAAGTCGATTGTTTTACCTTTCTCGATTACATGGAAGCATTTCGCTATTCAGCTTCTTTCCCGGAATTTGAAAAGAATTTGATGAACATCAGATATAAAAGCGGCAATGTTTCTTACGTTGATCGAAATCATTTTTTTACGGATTGGGAAAAGAATAATGCCCCTTTGGTTGATGACGTTACTTTAAAAGTTGGAAGGAACAAAGTAAAAAAAGTATTGAAAACATTGAACCTTAAAAAAGACGGCTCCAAATTCCTGGAGGGAATTCCCAATAAGAAAAGGGTGCTTTATTACATCCCTTCAGACTTGATAGATGAAAACCTGATTAAGCGATTAAAGAGTGGAGATTATGTGGGTATCTATTCCAAAACTGAGGGACTTGACGTGTCCCATGTTGGTCTTCTGATAAAAAATGAGAAAGAAGTATTATTCAGGCATGCCTCTTCCAGGCACAAAAAGGTGCTCGATGAAGGCTTTTTGGAATATATTGCCCAAAAACCCGGAATAATAATTTTAAGGCCAAGGCAAGGGCAATAACTAAAAGCAATGCGTCCTATGTCTCCTGGAAAAGAGGTGACTTAAAAATCCGCATGATCAGGAGTCGGCCATAAAATCATGTGAAAACCGCTGCTTCCCTTCGACCCCGAATCTCCTTTACTTTTTTTCCCTCTTAATGTATTTTTCTACCTCATGATTTGACCTGACAGTTCCGGTTTTTAACAGGATGGATGACGATATCATTATTGACGATCTGACCTCACATGATCTTCACGAGGTCATTGAAATTGAAAATACATCAACCCCTACACCCTGGCCGAGAGCGCTCTTTGAAAAAGAACTTGATCACCGTCATTCAACCAACCTGGCTGCAAGAGTTTTATCTGGAAATAAAAGGACGCTTGTCGGCTACATCGTTTATTGGACGGTAGCCGATGAGTCGCATCTTTTCAAGGTGGCCGTTCATCCCGAAATGAGGCGAAAAGGGATCGGACGGGCGCTTGTTGAAGAGGCTGTTAAAAGGGGAAGGAAAGGGGGCGTTAAAAAAGTCTTTCTCGAAGTAAGGAGGAGCAACGGCAGCGCCATAGCCCTTTATGAAATCCTGCAATTTAAAAAAGTGGGAGAGCGGAAGGCTTATTATCAGGACGGCGAGGATGCCATTGTGATGGCATTGGCGCTTTGAAGGGATAGTGTTCTTATAAATAGTCCTTACCGTGAAAAGGGGAATTTAGAATGTAAGTTGCATGGATTCCCGATCAAGCCGGGAATGACAAAACTAATGCCTATGAAGGTGTTTTAACAATCATGAACTATAGCGACGGAACAGGAAAAATCATATCGAATATTGAAGTGGCCCCCAGCCATTACCGTATGGATATTGAGGCTACTTTCGACCTTAAAACAGCCGGGCCGGGCCAGTTTGTCATGGTCAAGGTGAGCGACGGGATGGCGCCCATACTGAGACGGCCTTTCGGTATTTATACTATCGATGAAGAGAAGGACAGCTTTGCCATTCTCTACCGTGTTGTGGGGGAGGGGACGAGGTTGCTTTCCGAAATGGCAGCCGGTGTTAAGGTCGATGTACTGGGGCCTCTTGGCAAGGGGTTCAGTTTTGACATTTCCGGTGAAAGGCCGCTTCTTGTGGCCGGTGGCGTCGGTGTGCCGCCGCTCTTTAATTTTGCCAGGGGACTTGTAGAAAAGGAGATCATGCCTCTTGTCCTTATTGGTGGAAGAAGTAAGTCTGACCTCCTTTCTGTCGATGAATTTGAAAAGCTGGGTATTATGGTTAAGACGGCGACGGAAGATGGTTCTGAAGGGCATAAAGGTTATGTAACGGATATTATGGAAGCCTTCATTGCCGGTGGGGTTATTCCCACGACTGTTTATTCCTGCGGGCCTGAACTGATGCTTAAAAGGGTTGGCGAGATTGCCATGGCAAAGGGTCTTCCCTGCGAGTTATCGCTGGAAGCAATGATGGCATGCGGTTTCGGTGTATGCCTTGGCTGCGTTATAAAGACATGCACCGTGGAGAATGTGGAAGATCATGATTATGGGAGGGTATGTACGGAAGGTCCCGTTTTTGACGCCAGGGAGATTATATGGGAGTAAAGAGAGACCTTTCCGTTGACATAGCGGGACTGAAACTTAAAAACCCCGTCATGACCGCATCGGGCACCTTCGGTTACGGCCTTGAATTCGAACCTTTTTTTGATATCGGGGATCTGGGCGCCGTTGTTGTCAAGGGGCTTTCACTTAAACCGAAGGCAGGCAACCCGCCGCCGAGGATCGTGGAAACCCCGGCGGGCATGCTAAATGCTATCGGTTTGCAAAATGTGGGTGTCGATGTTTTTCTTGAAGAAAAACTGCCTAAACTTAAACAAAGCAAGGCCACCGTTATTGTCAACTTTTTTGGTAATACGGCTCATGAATATGAAGAACTGGCAAGAAAGCTCGATGGTGTCGAGGGCGTTCACGCGCTTGAGGTGAATATTTCCTGTCCCAATGTAAAAGCCGGGGGTATTGTATTCGGAACAGACCCTGCGGTTGCCCATAATCTGATAAAAAAAATCAGGGAGAAGATTTCTCTTCCGCTTATCGTAAAACTTTCACCCAATGTAACAGACATCAAGGTTATGGCCAGGGCCGTGGAAGAGGCCGGCGCCGATGCCCTGTCTCTTATTAATACCCTGACGGGCATGGCTATTGACGTAAGAAAAGGGAAATCGAAACTTGCCAACATGACGGGGGGATTATCGGGGCCTGCCATCAGGCCTGTGGCGGTAAGGATGGTTTGGGAGGCGGCAGAGGCGGTAAAGGTGCCCATCATCGGCATTGGCGGTATAATGAAAGCTGAAGATGCCCTGGAATTCATCATTGCCGGAGCTTCTGCCGTGCAGGTTGGTACGGCCAGTTTTGTCAATCCGGCCGCAGCCATGGACATTGTGAAAGGGATGGAAACATTTATGGAAGAAGAAAATATAGAAAAAATTACCGATTTGATCGGTTCAGTAAGGAATTGAAAAGGAGCTTTCTTGTCAAAGCAAATCTCATTTGTTAAACTTTCCCGTAAATAAGGAGGATAGAAGTTATGTCTTGGGAGAATAAACCGGGCGGCCAGCCGCCCATTGATATTGATGATCTTATCAAAAAATTTGTCGAAAATCTGAAGAAAAAATATTTTGGTGATAAAGGGGATGGTGACGGTGGAGGAGAGCAACGGGCGCCTTCAGGTGATGGTTTAAAAATTCTGCTGCCTTTTGTTTTTTTGGGTTTTATCATTGTTTCTATTTACACAGCGGCATTTACTGTAGGCCCCGAGGAAGTGGCCGTCGTTCTGAGGTTTGGAAAATATACCCGTTCCGTTGATCCGGGCCTTAACTTCAAGCTCCCCTTCGGAATGGAGACTGTTGAGAAGGTGCCTGTCGAGAGGCAGCTTAAGCTTGAGTTCGGTTTCCGCACGGCTGAAGCAGGGGTCCGGACCCGATATGAAACGAAGAACCTTAAGAACGAATCACTTATGCTGACGGGAGATCTTAATGCAGCAGAGGTCCAGTGGATAGTCCAGTTCAGGATCAAGGACCCCTACAAATTCCTCTTTAAGGTAAGGAATGCAACCAAAACATTCAGAGATATGAATGAAGCGGTCATGAGGGAGGTTATCGGTGACAGAACGGTTGATGAAGTGCTCACAATCGGCCGGCAGGAAATTGCCAGTGTTGTTGAGGTGAGGCTGCAGGAACTGGCTGACCAGTACGAAATGGGAATGAAGGTTGAGCAGGTGGTGCTGCAGGATGTTAATCCACCGGAACCTGTTAAACCGGCCTTTAATGAAGTCAACGAAGCGGAACAGGAAAGGGATAAGCTCATCAACCAGGCCAAGTCCGAATATAACAAGGTTGTGCCAAGAGCCAAAGGTGAAGCGGAACAGACTATCCAGGAGGCAGAAGGTTATGCCCTTGAGCGGGTCAACAAGGCCAAGGGTGAAGCATCCAAGTTTAATGCCGTCTTCAAGGAATATATGAAGGCCAGGGAAGTTACCCGTCAGAGGATTTATCTTGAAACAATGAATGAGTCTCTCCAGAAAGTAGGAAAGAAATTGATTACAGATGATAAAGCGACAGGGATTTTACCTCTGTTCCAGTTTGACAAAGGAGGGGTGAAATAATGAATAAAGGATTCCTTTTTTTAGTATTTATTGCTGCTGCGGCCATACTGGCTTATAACTCGTCTTACATTGTCGATGAGAAGAACCAGGTAATTATTACCCAGTTCGGTAAACCTGTGGGAGAGCCTGTTGTTGATCCTAACATTCATTTCAAGCTTCCTTTCGTACAGGAGGTGCATTATTTCGACAAGCGCTTCCTTGAGTGGGATGGTGATCCCAACCAGATCCCGACAAAGGATAAGCGATTCATATGGGTTGATACCTACGCCAGATGGCGCATTAAGGATCCGCTTCTTTACTTCCAGCGTGTTCGTGATGAAAGGGGAGCCCAGTCAAGGCTTGATGATATACTCGACGGGGAAACGAGGAATGCCATTGCAAAGCACGATCTCGTTGAAATTATCAGATCGACGAACAGGGAAATCAAGTCGAGTGGTGAATTCAAGGATTTTGAAAAAGTGGCTGTTCTCCATAAAATCAAATATGGTCGTGAGGAAATCGCCCGCTCCATTATAGACGCAGCTGCACCGAGGACACTTGAACTCGGTATCGAACTTCTTGACCTTCGTCTCAAAAGGGTCAACTATGTGGATGAGGTCCAGAGAAAGATTTTTGAAAGAATGATTACGGAGCGTAAAAGGATTGCCGACAAGCTGAGATCGGAAGGGCAGGGTGAGGCTTCCAAAATTATTGGTGACAAGGAGCGTGAACTTAAGAGGATCCAGTCCGAGGCCTATAAAACAGCCCAGGAGATTAAAGGTAAGGCCGATGCCAAAGCGACGGCCATTTATGCAAAAGTCTACGATCAAAATTCCGAATCGAGAGATTTTTACCGCTTTATGAAGACTATGGATACCTATAAAACGACCCTTTCCGATAAGGACTGGCTTGTTCTATCCACGGAGAGTGACTTCTTTAAATACCTCCAGAGTTCTTCAGGTAAATAAAGAGGTAAGATGCTTATTTCCTTGAAAGAAGCACTTTTCAGTTCCGGAGCTTAAAGGAAAAGTGGATGTTTTATACTGGCTTATCCCGGCCGTTATTATCATCGGACTTGCCATGGCGGGTCTCCTCATCTGGGCCATAAAGAGCGGCCAGTATGATGACCTGGAAGGGGAGGCAAACAGGATATTGATGGATGATGATGAGCCCAAATTGAAGTCTAAAGAGGGGAAGCGGGGGAAGGACTAGAGACACTGCATATGCGAAGGCCCGGCATGTTCCCTCCGGGAGAGGGAGCATGGTTATAGTGGGGTAAGTTATACTGAAATTCTTAACCCCATCTCCACCTTAACCCTCCCCTTGAAGGGGAGGGCATACAAATAGCGGGCTATTTTTTTCAGCTTACTTCTTTTCCCAGAAAAGTGTCCCTTTGTACTCTTTTCCAAGGACTTTTTTCATATAGTCAAGAACCAGGATACTTTCCACCTCTCGTCTGTTCATATTCTCAAGATAATCACCGCTCTTTAAGAGGTGTGAAAATTCGCGCCTCGAAAGGATATCTCCCCTTCCGTACTCCCTGATCATGTTGGAAATGTTTTCTTTTGCAATCACTTTCATTTCTTCAGTGGATAATCTGGAAATATTTTCGAAGTGGCTTGCCAGATCTTTCGGCCCCGGCAGGTTCGGATGTTCCAGTATAAACTTATAGTCTCTCACAAAACGCTTCATGCCATTGGCAATATGGGTCCTTTTAACCATGTTCATTCCTGCCCATCCTGCTCTTAGCCATTTGAATATGGCGTACCTGACAGCCGGTTTTTGAGGGTCCATTTCATAATAGATTGCTATGGAAAATGAGCGGTACATGTAAGAGCTTGCCCAGCCCAGTCCTTTCATGGTCAGTCCCTCGATACCGGAGTAAAAATAATTCCAGTCTTCATCATGGGCAAGGACAGCCCCTTTTTTGCCTACATCAGATTTGTCAGGCTGATGGGAGATGGTTATGAATACTTTTTTGCCTCTATGACGGAAAAGAATGAGCGTTCTTTCAACTTTATTAGCGTAGTAGGCGCCTGTATTTGCATCAGGAGTAATGACTTCCTGTTCAACGCCATGAATAACAAGAGGCTTGTCAAGATCCCCGAAGAGATTCCATAGTTGAGGAAGCTTGTCTTTATGCTCATCGATTTTTTCCCAGTATGAATACCTCAACGAAGAGGGCCTTAACGCCTGCGAGGGAATGGAAGGATTGTAGCTGTACTTGAGGAGCCTTTCCATGTCTGTTTCGAGATCAAACTCATAATAGGCCCGGGTCGTATCGCGCCAGTTTTCAGGGTAATAAAGATAGGAATTATCTTTTTCGGTTATCACAAAATCGAGAACCTTTTCAATGCTCTTTATATTAACAGGATTGACCTTTTTGCCGGCGCCAAGCTTAACGAGATACCTGATACCGCTTTTAATTTCAGGGGGAAGCTTTTTTTCTCTCTGTCCCGCCTGTGCAGCAGGGAGGAGGAAAAGGGAAAGGGAAATAAGGGTATTGATTATGGTAAAAAAATAAAGAAATTTTTTGAAAGATATTTTGTGAAACAAGTTTCGTCAGGGCTCCTTAAAAATAGAAAAAGAGGATAAAGAATAACTGAAGAGGACAATCATTTCCAGTCAAAAGTTTGTAATTTATTTTTTTATGCGAAGGTTTTTAGCGGCTATCCGGTCCCTGGTCCGGACGATGTATAACTCCCGGGGGAGGACAGCATGAGAGGCCGGAAAGCTTAAGCGGTATTGCAGAAGTGGCAGGGAGTTAGTGTCTATGGTTTTTCATCTTCTTCTCTTTTTCCAGGGCAATGTTTTCCTCATGTGACCGGCCTTCTCCATGATTATGGGCGTCGAGGGGAATGAACCCCCTTGTTATGGTGAAAAGGCCAAAAAGGAGAAGGATGACGGCTGTTATCCTGATAAACCTGCCCTTTGTCAGGGGGGCCCACTTTCTGATGATGACGGCAAGCCCCGTCATGGCAGGAACTGTTCCAAGGCCGAAGGCAGCCATAATAAGCATGGAATGGATAAGATTTGCCTCCTTCAGGGCGAGTGACCCCGCGGCATAAACCATGCCGCAGGGCAGCAGGCCATTAGCTGCCCCTGCGATTGCCCAGAAGAAGAGAGCCTTCCCTTGAGCTGTTTTGCGAAGGAGTCCCGATGGTATGGAAAAAATGGATTGAAATAATTTTTCAGGGATAAAGCCGCCCACCTGAAGGGCAAAGAATATCATCAGTATCCCTGCTGTAATGGACAGGAACCGGCGGGCAAGAGAAATACCGCTCATATCGGTGAACATGTGCCCGAGAAATCCAAGCAAAAGTCCTATCAGTGAATAGCTGACAATTCTTCCTGCATGGTAAAGGGTTATTCCGGCAAGCCAGACTGATGGGCGGCCCATTGTAAGGGCGGCAACGATACCGCCGCACATTCCTACGCAGTGAATGCTTCCTATTATGCCTACGGAAAAGGCCATCGATAGATCGAGCCAGGGCAAGATGAACTCCTTAAAAACTTTAAACCTGAATTAGACGCAAATAAAGGCTGATTAATGATGGTTACTATAAATAAAATCGCTCAGGTAAAAGAATAAATCCCCGTAAACCTGTTTTTAATGCTTTTTTTTCAAGCTCATCATGAGTGAGCTGTTTTGCGATTATAGCATCATTGAATGGGCTTAGGTAAGGCCTTTAACCTTATTGACGAACTAAATGATACTATCTTTTTGTTGACAGTTCGATTGTCATACTTATAATAGCTGAAAAAAGAAGGGCATTTGCAGTGATGAAAAAAAATAATAAAATAATTTCTCTTTTCGCTTTGACATTTCTCATTTCGGCATGCAGTGGAGATAAAGAAAAGGCTCTGTTGGGAGAAGTAAAACCGGAAAGTAAGCCGGTTATTTATGAAACCAATCCTTATAAGAAAGATGATCAGGCAATAAACACAGGAAAAAAGATATTTGAGATAAAGTGCAGCCAGTGTCATGGACCTGACGGTGGTGGGGGACCTGAAGCGCCGGACCTGACCGACAGGGTGACTATTTACAGTTCCAAAGAGCAGGATGTGTTTAAAACCATCTACTATGGGACTGAAAAGGGAATGCCCACCTGGAAAGATGAACTGGGCTCTGAAAATATATGGAAAGTAATGGCCTTCCTTGGAACCTTTAGGAAATAAGGTTCTTCGGGAAGCCCATGAATTAACGGGCTCTTGTCCAAATTAAAGGAAATCCTTCGACAAGCTCAGGATGACCTGTGTCGCTTCAAAAACGTTTGATTTTTCGGTCATGCTGAGCTTGTCGAAGCATAGAACTCATTGGGCAACAGCCCCTTAAATTTCAGTTTTTAATATATTTCATTAAAAAGGCTTAGCAGGTGGGGCGCTACCTGTTTCTTCCTGGAGAGAACATTTTTTAATTCATAAACCTTCTCTTCCACCAGCGGGTAGCCGATGTTGTATATGATCTCCTTTTCCGCTTCCATCAGCAAAAGGGAGGAGCCCTGAACGATGTCCGTTACCAGCAGGGCTGAGAGCTTAAGCCCTTTCGTTTTTTTCAAAGCGGCAAGTTCTTTTCCCAGTTTTTCCTTCTCTTCGAAAAACTCGTCAAATCCGATGGTTTCTACCTGCCCTACACCGAATTTGTTTCCTTTCGCTTCAAAGGTCTTGTAATCGCTGTTAACCGCTTTTTGCGGCCCTGTTTTTTTCAGACTCGATGTGGCTGAAAACATTTCCCGGCCAAAGTCGGCATGGTTAAGGCCCGATTTTTCCTCAAGCCAGGGAACGATGATTCTGTCCCTGTCGGTTGTGGTAGGAGACTTGAGTATAACCGTATCGGACATGACTCCACCGAGCAGGAGACCGGCAATCTGTTTGCTGACAGGGATGCCGCTTTTCATATACATTTCCGAGACAAGCGTCGATGTGCTCCCTACAGGTTCGCAGATGAACCGGATGGGGTGGGTTGTATGAAAATTACCCAGCCTGTGATGGTCGACAACTTCACATATTTTTACCCTCTCCGCTCCATCAACAGCCTGTGACAGTTCATTATGATCGACGAGGATAAGGTTGATCCCCGAAGGTTTGAGCAGGTTGCTTTTGGTGATGACACCCGCCATTGCCCCTTCTTTATCAACGACTACGATGCCTCGACCGCCGTTAGTGGCAAGCCGCTGTTTCAGATCTTCCGCCAGATCATCTTCCGGGGCCGTTTCAAAATCATCGTTGCAGACCTTGTAGGCAGGTGTACTCATTCTGACAAGCAGCGCAGTCGTTGCCGAATCGTAAGGTGAAATGATTATACTTACCCCATTTTCTTCAGCGGACCGGGCTATTTCATCGGATACCCTCAGATTTCCCGTGACGATAAGGATACCTGTTTTCCGTTCAACCGATATGCGCTGAATTCCCTCCCTGTCTCCCACAATAACGATACATTCTCGGGGATTGGTTTTACCGAGAACATTGAGAAAGGATTCTTCTTCCATAGCGCATACATAGACGGAATAGGTTTTTTCATCATCTCCCGGCGTGTCTGAAACAGTACTTGCGCCGAGTGTGGTTACGATGTTTTTCAGCGAGGTAAAAACATGACGGGATTTTTCAGTTTCAAACAGGGCAATGTTGTTTCTGGCAATATCGACAGGCGCAAGAACGCCTACGGCTTTTTTCTCCCTGCTTAAAACGGGAATAAACCTTACATTCCTGTCCCTGATTATTTCCATGACTTTTATGAGGGGTGTGCTTTCCTCTACTGAAAGAACATCCCTGTTCATGATGTCTTTTGCCCTGGGATAGACATTGGATAAAAACCTCGGCGCCGACACGCCGAACCTGTCAAGCAGGTAGGAAGTTTGTGGATTAACGTCACCGGCCCTTGCCGCTTCGACATTATTTTCTCCCTGGAGCTTTTTAAATTCCGCCAGCGCCAATGCCGAACATATGGAATCGGTATCCGGGTTTTTGTGGCCTATGACGTAAGTGACCTCTTTTTTCATGCTTTTTGTTTATTTCCTTTCACTTTAAAAACTGAATTTTGCAGCTAATAGGGGGGACAGTCTGGCTCCGTGCCTGCAAAAAATCAGGTTAGTAATTTTATTTGATGATGACACTAAAAGGCAAGGGAAAGATCATTGCAAAATCCCGATTTAAAAAGTATTGGTTCCGGACGGCGGTATTGTTTTTCTTCTTGCTCTGCCGGTGAAAAAGTGACTCCCTGTCTTTTGCAACTTCAGGTCTTGGCCGGTTTTTCAGGTACTTCTTCGCTGTTTTACGCCATAATGCAAGAAATGTCATTTACATTTAGTGAAAAAAATGATTCAATTTCCTTATATTAAATATATTGGCAATGAGGAGGATCCAGTGGGAATATTGATGAGAGCTTTAGCGGTTTTTTCTGTTCTTTTTTTTCTATTGCTGTTGCCTGCTTTTTCGTTTGCTCAATCTTTCAGGATTGCGCTTATGGAAAGCGAAGAGGGGGCAAGTGAAAAGTATTTACCTCTTGTAAAGTATCTAAAGAAAAAGGGAATCGATTCCACCTTTGTTTCGGCAAAAAACTACATTCATGTGGCAAAGATGTTTGAATCCGACCAGGCTGACGGTATGTTCAGCAATGCCAGTATTGCCGGTGTGCTGATTATAAAGGAGGTTGCCTACCCTGTTGTCCGTCCTGTTACGAGGGAGGGCTGGAGTACCTCCTGGGCAGTTGTCATCGGACCAAAAGGCTCTCCAAAGTTTGAGGAAAATGCCGCCTATTTTAACGACAAGAATGTTGCCTTTGCCGGGTTTGATTTGGCGGGAGATTTCTTTTTCAGAGCCATTCAGGGGAGCGTAGAATCAGGCGCCAAGGTTGTCAGCGCAAAATCGCATAATGAAGCTGTCGAGGCCATTGCCAGGGGGGTTGCTGATCTGGCAATCGTTAATAACAGGGTCTGGGATGAAATCAAGACAAAATATGCCGGTCTGGAAGTTGTCGGTGAAGGCGCAGGCAAAAGCCCTGAGATGACGCTTGTTTTTTCAAAAAAGGCAGATGTTTCTGTTACCGCCAGGGTGAGGGAACTTCTTCTTGCTGTTAAGCGTGACAGGTCGGCAGAAGCAAAAGCGGTAAGGAAGGGATTAAACATCAAGGGTTACATTGAAACCAGGATGGAGGATTTTACTTACGCAATCTCTGTGCTTGAAAAGGCCGGTGTGAGCAAGTAAATATCCTGGAAAAGCAAAACCCCGGCGGGCGCATGCCCCCCATCCGCTGCGATAGGCCGGGAAGGTTGCCTCCGCGCTCATACCCCGCTATTTGGGGCGGGGGCTTTGATTGAATATTACAGGTTTTTCCCGCCACTCTCATTAAACATGACTTTAACAAGGTGTGAAACAGGGACAAGCTTGTACCCTTTTATCGCAAAATTATCAATTATTTCAGCCAGTTTTTCATGGGCGGCATCTTCTTTCCTCTCCGTTCCGAGATGCATAAGTATAATGCCTCCTTTTGCGCGCCCCCTGTCATCAGCAAAAGAGAGCAGCCTCTCCTTGATCTCTTCAGCGCTAAAGTAGAGAGATGAGCTTTTATCTGAAACCCAGTCCAGGCTGTCCATACTTTTTCCTGCTTTATAATCGACTGTCCATGCAATGTGCTGATAGCCGACCCTTGAGGCCCAATTCAGTATTTCATCGTTAATCTCACCGTAAGGGGCTCGCCAGAAGGGGGCCATTCTTTTTCCCGTAAGCTCATAATAGAGCCTGTCCGTTTTTTCAAGCTCATCCTTTAACCTCTCAAAATTTATGCCTTGTGATGTTTCATTTCTCCTGTTTTTCGAGTAAGTCGTTAAATGGGGATGGCTGTATGTATGGTTGCCTATTTCATGGCCTTCTTCAACTATTCTTTTAACCAGGTCCGGGTATCTTTTTAAAAATTTCCCCGTAAGAAAAAAAGTTGTTTTTATCTGTTTCGCCGATAAAACATGGAGTATTGTTTCAGCCGATGAATCGCTCGATCCTCCGTCAAAGGTGATGGAGATTTTTTTCCCCGCCATTGCCACCTTGCGTATATTTTGCGGTCGGCGGTGGGCACTCTTCTTTTTTTTGTATGGCGGCTTCTTTTTTACTGACTTCCTTGCAAGGTCTTTCCGGGAAGGGGGAAGCTTTTTATTGACAGGTTTTAAGGTGATGTCCTTCTCCGCTTTTTTGATAAGGCTTTTCTTGATAAGAACAGACCCTTGCTCTTTCACTTTTTTAGGGCTTCCGGCGGTTACGGAGGAGATGGTTTTTTCCTTATGCTCAAAAAAATGAATCGATGCCGCTGTAAAAAAAACAATAATCGAGACGATAAGGAGGTCAGCGAAGAGTACCAGCTTTCTCCTGCTTTCTATTTGCCCGGCGCTAATATCATGTGTAAAAGATTTAATTGCCCTTGCCGCCTTGTCGTGAAAAAGGCACCATAAAGAGCAATAGGGCTGTTCTTCTTTTTTTATGCGGCAGTCGGGGCAAAGGGGAGCTTTGCAGCGGACGCAACATTCCCCGCTTTCCCTGTAGGCATGCTTTAAACAATGCTTTCCTGAACTCATAGGAATAATATAATCCCGGCAGTGAGGTAATTACAAGATTTAGATAGCGTCCAGGTCCCCGGCTTCCTGTCAGCGCTTGTCCCGCTGCTTGACAGGTTCCGGGCAGGTGATATACTTAAAAGAGCCTGATAACAAAGGAGGAGGCTCCTATGAAGGATATAAAAAAAATACTCTTTCCCACCGATTTCTCGGAAGGTTCGGATGAGGTTTTTTCTTATGTCCTCGCTCTGGCAAAAAAATTTAATGCTTCCATCGATATTCTTCATGTCATACATGAATTTGCAGACATTACAGGTTTTTATGTGCCTCATATCTCTTATGATGTTCTGGAAAAGGAGATGGAAGAGGCTGCCTTTAAAAATATGAAGCGCTTTTGTGATAAAAATATAGACAGCGGTATTAACTATACAATCCATACGAAAAAAGGGGCTCCTTTTGTTGAAATCATAAAAACTGCGCGAGAGAAAATGTCGGATATAATTATCATGGGAACCCATGGACGAACAGGTATAGATCACGTGCTTTTCGGCAGTACGGCTGAAAAGGTGGTCAGAAAGTCGCCTGTTGCCGTTTTGACGGTAAGGTGCGGCGGGAAAGCATTTGTCATGCCGTAGGGGCTTGCCCGATTGAGGCCGAATCTGCTGCGGAAAAGCCATTTTGGCCGGATTTCCAGATTAAATTCGTTAAAAGCCCTTACTATTCGCCATTTAATCCGAACAATCTGATTTAACAGGGCGTTGCCTCGCTGAGGTTACCCAAGTCCGGCAGACTCTTTTTTTAAAATTTTTTCCCGGCATTTGGTCCTCCTTTGGGAGTGGCATTTCATGAAGAGGCGAAGCATTTGTTTTGCCTCTTTTTTCTTGATAAGAAGCGCTAAAGGGTGATATCTTATGATTTTTTTATCGGCTTTCAAAGACCTGTCAATGTGAGCCGTTATACTTACTTATCAGCCTAACTATCAGGGATGTTACTTTATCTGTTTATGTTGAAACATAAAAATTACAACCTTTACCTGTTTCTTCCTTTCCTGGCAGCGCTCATCCTTTTTTCTCCCTCTAAATCTTATCCCCGGGAAGGCTTTCTTCCTTCCGAAGAATTAATCATGTCAAAAGGTTTTTTTCGTGACGGACTTTACAGCCTTGCCGTTAAGGAACTCGAGGCCTATGGCGCTAAAGGTCTGGCTGATGAAGAGGAATGCCTTTATAACAGCCTTCTCGGCAAGAGTTATTTTCATCTCCATCGATTTGAAGAAGCCATAAGAGCCTTAAAAATCATTATAAAGGAAAGGTGTTCCCTTTCCGAACAGGAAAAGGCCTATTATTATTTGGGAGACAGCTATTTCAACCTCTCTCAAATGGAGTCTGCCAGGGAGACCTTTGAACGGTTAATCTATCTTTATCCCCAATCATCACTGATGAAAGAAACGAATAACAAGCTTGGTAAAATAGTCTATATGGAGAGCCTTTCCTATCTTGAGAACAGTGAATATAAGGATGCCCTGAGGGGGTTCGATCTTGTCTTGCAGCTTAAGCCGCGTCATGTCAAACTTTCTGATCTTTATAGCAGAAAAGGGGATGCGCTTTTATATCTGGAGAGGTATGCCGAAGCGGAAGCGGCCTATAAACAGGCATCCAAATATATGGATGATGATGAGCAAAAAGGCCCTGTCGAGTTCCAGCTTGCTTTAATCAGGTATTACCTGAAAGATTATGGTAAGGCCATTTCAAAGATTAATGATTTTCTGAAAGATTATCCTGAACATGCCCTTACGGTGAGGGCAAGAAACACTCTCCTCTGGTCTCTCTACCGGCAGGGCAACTATCAGGATGCCCTGGCCTATCTTGATACTATGGAAGCCGGTGGCGGCAAAGTGCCGGAAAGTGATGTTAAGGACCTTGTTAATACCTCATCAAGGCTGATTCTCCTGGGGGATTACAGGGAGGCTGTTGATATGATCGAGACGGCGCTTAAAAATTACGGCAAAGACCCGCTTGATGGCGAAGTGATGCTCCTCCTTTCAGAAGCCTATGGCGGCATTGGCAGGGAGGACATGGAAGAAGCCACTTTCAGGGAAATAATCAAAAGATACGGTTCGTCTCCGGCAGGAAAGAAGAGCCTCTATTCACTGGGAGAACTTAATTTCAGAAAAGGCCTTCCAAAGGAGGCTGCCGACTATTTCAGAGAGTACCTGGAAAATGATTCACTGGGAAACCTTGCCGCAGAAGCTTCATTTTACCTGGCCCAATCACTATTTAAAATGGGTGAAATTGACGAAGCGCAGCGGCATTTCTTCGATATCATGGAGAGATATAAAGGGTCGGAGCTTGCTGTCCGTTCGGCCATTCGCGTTGCCGACATTGAAGCCCTGTCCGGTAAATACCTGAGTGCGGCAAAAATATATGACTCGGTAATAAAGAAGGCGCCCCGGGGGGAGAAGGCAGGCATACAATGGAAGATGGCTGAGGCCTACAGGAAAGGCAATGAGCTAAAATATGCTGCCAGGGCTTATGCCCGATATATTAAAAAATATCCTGAGGGAAAGAGCCTGTCCAGCGCCAACATTTATCTTGCTGAAATTCATTATCTCCTCGGTGATTACAAAAAAGGGATAAAGCGTTACAGCAAGATTGTTGACTCAAAGGGAAAAGAGGATTTTGATCCCTCAAGCGCCATAAAGCTGGCCTGGGGTTATATAAAGCTTAAAAGTACGCCTGATGCGGAAAAGATTCTCGATCTTGTCATTAAAAAACATCCTGAAAGCAGTGAAGCGGCGACGGCTTACTACTTAAAAGGCTGGCTGGCACAGGAGGCGCGAATGCTGGAAAAGGCCAATAAGGAGTATAAAAAACTGCTTAAAAAGTTTGATGATCTTCCCATCAGGGAAGACGTTAAATGGCAGTTGGGAATCAATCAATTTGTTCTAGGTGACTATAAGGATGCCATCAAGACATTCAGGGATTTTTCCGTCGATTTTACTGATAGCCATCGCAATAGCGAAGAAATGATCAGAAAAAGTTATGCAGCGCTGGGGGAGTTCAAACGCGCTGTTGAAAGCTCTTCCACTTTTTTTGATGTGAGCCCTGATAAAACGGTTGATTTAAAGAAACGTTGTGATGAAGCGGTTGCTCTTTTTGAAGTGGGAAGTTATGGTGATGCGCTTAAACTGTCTGAAAAAATAATTAATCAGTTTCCCACCCAGTCTTATTCGGCAAGAGCAATGCTGACAGCCGGTGAGATCTACTTTAAACGTGGTATGCCCAAAGAGGCAAAAAGGTACTTTACCATGGCTCAGGACGTTTTGACTGCGGGATCACTCAAAAGTTTTACTTCCTACAGGCTCGGAGAAATTGCCTATATGAAAAAGGACTATAGAGGGGCTGTTATGGAACTGGAAGGGATGAACCCTGCGCTTCCGTCGGGGAACAAATCTGATGACGATCTGAAAATATTTATTAATTTTGACTTCATGGTTGCGCGGGGCTTATTTATAAAGGGCTCTTCTTATCTTAGCCTTAATCTTGTAGAAAGGGGCCTTGAAAGTTACAGGAAATTTCTTGATTTTTATCCCGCTATGGAGGGGCTCGATGGAGAGAGGTTAAAGGCCGCTCTTGCTTTCCAGAACCATAAAGATTATGAACAGACCATAAAATCGATGAAAGAACTGATAAAGGTTTCCAATGATCTCAAAATAAAGGCAGAGGCCCAATATTGGATAGGAGATTGTTATCAGCAATCGGGAGCCTTTGACCAGGCCATCGTTGAATACCTGAAGGTTACCTATCTTTATCCTGAAGAGTCTATGTGGGCGCTTACGGCAAGGTATATGGCTGCCCAGTCTTACCAGGAAGTGGGTGCCTACGACAAAGCGATAAAGCTTTTTAACAAGGTTGCTCGTGAAAGTGGCGACAAAAGAAAGCGTGAATATGCCAAGAAAAAGGTGGAAGAACTTTCCAGGAAACTGGAAGGCCATGTTCTGGAAAGGGCAATGGATTAGTTGCAAAAAAGTAAATAAGATTGTATAAAGTATAGCTGAGAGTCAATATGCTCAACCATTTAATTTTTTTATCGGGGAACAGTCATGTCAGGGCCAGGTTCAAAAGCAGGTAAAATACTTGTTATAGATGATGAACTTTTTTTCAGGGAGATGATCAAGGACACCCTTGCAGAGGGTGGCTTTGAAGTGGTTACGGCGAAAGACGGCGAAGAAGGCGTGGCCATGTATAAGGAACTTCTTCCCGATATCGTTATCTCCGATCTTATCATGCCGAAAAAAGGTGGCGTCAGTACCTGTACCGATATTTCCGCCTATGCAAAAGAGGTCGGTCAAGACCCCGTTATTATCCTGCTCACATCTATGTTCAAGGAAGATGCCCATGAGCATGATTCGCCCGAAATGGGCTCAACCATACATATGCCCAAGAAAACGAAGCCCATTGATATTCTGATCATGATTGAACAGCTTTATAACCGGAAATTAAGAAGAGAGGGTGCTATTTAAATGAAGGAATGCTTTGCCGCAAATGTGAAGGAACATGATACCGTTGAAGATCTCTTCCTTGTAAAAGTTAAGAATCTGTCTGTCGGCAAAACGGGAAAGCCCTACCTTGTCGTTTCCTTAATGGATAAAACAGGTGAACTTGAGGGGAGGGTATGGGACGATGCTGAACGCATGTCCGGCAATTTTGAAGTTGATGATTTCGTCCATGTCAAGGGAAGAGTCTCTGCTTATATGGGGAAGCTGCAGCTAAAGATTTCAACGGTGACAAGGGTTGACGATAATGAGGTGAGCCTTGATGATTTTCTTCCCTCGTCGGCGGTATCGCCTGAGGTCATGTTTTCTGAGCTTGCAGGGCTTGTTGAAACCGTAAAAGATCCCCATATCAAAAAGCTCCTTCTTGCCCTTATGGAAGACAGGGATTTGTCACAGGGCTTGAAAAATGCCCCTGCCGCAAAGGGCATGCATCATGTATATATTGGTGGTCTTCTGGAGCATGTTCTTTCCTTATGCCGCCTTATTAATCTTGTTTCCTCTCATTATGGTGAAAGAATTAACCGGGACCTCCTGCTGGCGGGCGCTATTTTTCATGATATCGGCAAGACGAGAGAGCTTTCTTATAAAAGGTCATTTGGTTATACCGATGAAGGAAGGCTTGTTGGCCATATAACGATCGGTGTGGAGATTCTCGATGGCTTGATCAGATCGATTGATGGTTTCCCTGCTGAATTATCCATGTTGCTTAAGCATATGATTCTCTCTCATCATGGAGAATATGAATATGGTTCACCCAAAAGGCCCAAAACCCTGGAAGCAACCATACTCAGCTACCTCGACGACCTCGATGCAAAGGTAAACAGCATCCAGTCTCTCATCGATGGTGAGAACGGCAATGGCACTAACTGGACAGGTTATCACCGTCTCTTTGAAAGGTATATTTATAAAGGGAATGGGATGGAAGCAGGTGAAGATGTCCCCCATGAGAAGATTGACGAACAGAAAAAGAGCCCGCCTGCAGCAGACACGCCAAAAGGCAAAACGCTGACGCTATTCGGCAATTAAAGAACTGCCGTCAAAAAATTTGTTTGGACAAGGATAAAGACTGATAAATTATGATTATCACCGATAATTCCTTTATCTGATGATTTTAAGTATCATAAATAATCAGTGAAGATCAGTGTGAGAATGTTTTTTAAAGGAGTCATCCCTTCGTCCCATTGTTAGGAAGAAAACGATGAACAACGGCAGCACCGACGGCATCTCCCCAGACATTGACGGTTGTCCTGAATCGATCAAGGAACCAGTCTACAGCAAGAAGAAGACCTACCCCTTCCAGTGGCAGACCCACTGCCTGTAAAACAATTACCATGGTGACAAGGCCCGCTTCAGGGATGCCGGCAGCACCGATTGCCGCCAGGGTGGCAGTGATAAAGATGATGGCCTGCTGGGTGAAGGACATATCCATGTTGTATGCCTGGGCGATAAACATGACGGCAGCCGCTTCGTAAAGTGCTGTTCCATCCATATTAATAGTACTGCCCAGGGGAATAGTAAACCTGAGTGCCCTTTCATCGACATCATTTTCCCTGACACATTCCATGGTAAGCGGAAGCGTTGCTGAAGAGCTTGCCGTTCCAAATGCCGTAAGCAGCGCTCTAAGCATGTTAATGAAGTAGTTGAACCCCCTTCCTCCAATAAAAATGAGAATGGCCAGCAGGATAAGGAAGTGCAGCGCAAGCCCCGAAAGAACGGTAACCACATGAAGTCCCACGGCACTGATTTCTCTCCAGAAGGCCTCTCCACCTCCGGCACCGCCCAGCCTGCCTGCCACCAGTGAGAAGATGCCTATGGGCGCAAGGTACATAAGCCAGGTGACGAGTTTCATCATGGCTTCATTAATGCCGTCAAAAAAATCAATTGCTATTTTTCCCTTTTCACCGATCGTTGTCAGTGCGGCAGAAAAGAGAATAGAAAAAAAGATGATAGGCAATAGCTTTGTCTCGCTTGCCGACTGAACCAGATTTGGGGAAATAAGGGACATAACAATATCGCTTATGCCCGTATCTTCTTTACCCATTACTTTCTGAGGTACTTCTCCTCCCATCATGTTGAGGCCCGATCCGGGCTGAATAAGATTAACCATAATGAGCCCCACAAGAACAGCCAGACCTGTTGTAGAAAGGTAATAAAGAACGGTTATGCCGCCCAGTCTTTCCAGCTTTCTTATATCACCCATGGAGGCAACGCCACTTATAACGGCAGCTACGATAAGAGGGATGATCATCATTTTAAGGGCATTGAGAAAGAGTTTTCCTATCCAGGCCGTTTGCAGCATGGTTTCTCCAAAGTACCAGCCGCAGATAGCGCCGGAAATCACTCCGGAAGCAATTAAGATAAGAAGGATTACAGCATGTTTGTGTGGCATCACTACTCCTTTTCAAAAATATTAAAGTAGCAATTATTAGCACAGCCTTGCCAGGGGTTCAACCGGTTTTTTTAGATACTTGTTATTGAAAGAAAAATTTGATAGTTATTAAGGCCATAAAAAAACCGGTTTTTTTGTTAAAGGTGTAAACTTGTAAATATTGATCATCAGGAGGATGAATATGTCGACGGGGATAGAGAGGAATGAAGCTTTCAATTTGCTTAAAGCGTATGTAAAAAGTGAGAACATGATTAAGCATTCACTTGCTTCGGAGGCAGTGCTGCGTCAACTGGCCGGCAGGCTTTCCCAGGATGAAGAAAAGTGGGGAATAGCCGGTTTGCTTCATGATATTGATATTGAGATTACAGATGCCGACCTGTCTATTCATGGTCTGGAAGCGGTTAATCTCCTGACATCTGCCGGTATTGATGAGGAAATTATAGAAGCCATAAGGCTTCATAATGAACTTGCTCATAATGATAAAAGGCAGACACCCTTTCACCATGCACTGGCTGCCGGAGAGACCATTACCGGACTTATTACGGCAACGGCACTCGTTTATCCCGATAAGAAACTCGCGTCAGTAAAGGTTAAATCCATTACCAAAAGGATGAAGGAGAAAGCCTTTGCGGCATCAGTTAACAGAGACATTATCAGGGAGTGCGAGTTAGCCGGAATACCTCTTAAGGAATTTGCAGAAATTTCATTAAAGGCTATGCAATCGATAAACGAAGACCTTGGTCTATAGTTTTTTTGGGCGGCGTCAAAAGGTCTTCCCTTTAATAAATCATCAATAAAAGCTTGCATTTATAAGGCTCAACCAATACCATATGAGTTGGTTTAAGTTAATTACCGGAACATCATGATTTTCTTTCATTATTAATCACTTAAATGCCTTAGGTATGTTAAAGAAACTTTTTTTCGGTTTCAGATCCAGGGTCTTCTGGATTATTACATTTCTTGTGACTACCCTGTCAGTCCTCTTTACTGTCGTATCTATTTATCAGCACAGCAATACCCTAAAGCAGCAGTTGATCAAAAGAGGCTCCTCAATGATAGTCAGTCTGGCTCACAACAGTCAGTTGGGTCTGTTCTCGGAAGATCAAGAGTTTTTAAAACCTGCTCTTGAAGCCCTTAAGATAGAAGCTGATCTGCTTTATGCCGTTGTTTATGACGTAAAAGGCAGGGCCATGGCTGTTGAGTCGGAATTTACAGCCGGGAATATTCCTGATTATGAAAAAGGGAATGTTGTTCCCTACAGAGTTCCTTATGCATCGGAGCGGGGGAATGAGCCTATGTTCAGGGTCAGCAGATTTATGGGGCAGGAGATTTATGAATTCTGGGCACCTGTCCTGACGGCCAAAAGTACGGAAGATGAATTTATTTTTCTTGAAGATGAAGGAGCTATGGCAGGCCACGGAAAAAACAGGGAGGAAGTTATCGGCTATGTTCGTGTCGGAATCTCTCTGGAGGGTGTTAACAATGTGACCAGGGATGTTGTTTTTTCAAGTATGACTATCCTTTTTTTCTTTCTTCTTTTCGGATTTATTATTACCTTTTTTCTTGCCCGTATGATTACTAAGCCCATTGGTCAGCTGGCGGGAGCCCTATCAGCCGTTGAGGAGGGGGACCTGAACAGGAGAGTCGAAATAGAGAGAGGTGACGAGGTCGGGACGCTTATTAATTCATTTAACAGGATGACAGGCGCCTTGATGGAGAGGGAAGAAGAGATCAGGCTTCATCATGAGGAGATAGAACTGAACAACCGGGAACTTCTTGAAAAAACGGAGCGTCTCGACAAGCAGCGCCGTAAACTGGATGCCTCATTAAAGGAGAAGGAAGTGCTGCTCAGAGAGATTCACCACAGGGTGAAAAATAACATGCAGGTAATTTCCAGTCTTTTAAGACTTCAATCGGGCTACATAAATGACGATAAATACAAGGATATGCTGAAAGAAAGCCAGGGCCGCATTCGTTCCATGGCCCTCGTTCATGAAAAACTCTATCGATCCCACGATCTAAACTCCATTGATTTCAGTAAATATATCAAGAATCTTGCAAATAGTCTTTTCAGGTCTTATAGTATGACAACACACAAGGTTGTTCTCCATATTGATGCTCAGGATTATTTCCTTGGCATAGATTCTGCAATTCCTTGTGGATTAGTTTTAAATGAACTCATATCCAATTCGTTGAAATATGCCTTTCCCCATGGGAAAAGTGGGAAAATAGAGATAACGCTTAATAAACTTACAGGAAATGACGTTCCCCTGTTAAAAAACAGGGAAGGCTGTGACCGTTCCCATAATCATGACTCGGAAGCGCTTGAGCTTATCGTTGCTGATAATGGTGTCGGCATTCCAATAGATCTGGATATAAAAAAATGTGACTCACTCGGTTTACAACTCGTTTCTACCCTTGTTGAAGACCAACTCCATGGAAATGTAGAAATTTGCCGGGACAATGGCACGCAATTCAGAATATGTTTCAGAGAGGTTGTTTACAGGAAAAGGATATAATGGGGATTATGCCCTTTCTTGGGTACATGCTGTTATGTTTATAATCCGAGAGGAAATGCTATTGCAGGGAGTAAAGCTTAAAAAAGAGGGAGAACAATCATGGGGCAGGTAAAGGTCATGGTTGTTGAAGATGAGATTATTATTGCCCGTGACATCCAGATGAGTCTCGAGAATATGGGCTATGAAGTGACGGGTGTTGTCTCAACCGGTAATGATGCCGTTGAGAGTGCAAGAAGAGATATTCCTGATCTTGTCTTAATGGATATTGAACTTCAGGGAGAGATGGATGGAACTGAAGCCGCCCGGAAAATCAACTCCACTCTGGACATCCCCGTCATATACATTACTGCTTATGCTGACAGCGCTGTGCTGGAGCGTGCCAAAGCAACGGGGCCATTCGGGTATATGATAAAGCCCTTTGAGGAACAGCAACTTCATACCACTATTGAAATGGCCCTGTACAAGTTTAAAATGGAGAAAAAACTCAGGGAGAGTGAAAAACGTTATGAATTGGCTTCAAGAGCAGGCCAGGTTGGTGTTTGGGACTGGAATGTCAGTAATGATGGGTTTTATCTCGATTCAAGCCTCAAGTCTATGCTCGGTTATAAAATGGGAGAAGATATATCGACGCTCGATGACTGGATGGAGGTAATTTACCCTGACGACAGGAATACAGTCAAAGAGACGGCCAGAAAGCACCTTGACGGCGGCAGTGATCAGTATGAACTCGTTCACAGAATGTTTCACAGGAATAAATCTGTCCGGTGGTTCCTTGCCAGGGGCGTTGCCATAAAAAATCATCATGGTATCGTCACCAGGATGATAGGCACGGAAACGGATATTACGGAACGCCGTCTCGCTGAAGATAAACTAAGAAAACTCTCGACGGCAATAGAGCAAAGCCCTGTTACCGTTATGATTACTGATGTGCAGGGGAAGATTGAATATGTTAATCCAAAGTTTACCGAGGTTTCAGGGTATACTTCAGAGGAGGTTCTGGGAAAGTCCCCCAGTATTCTTAAATCAGGAAATCATGATGCCGATTTCTATGAGGATATGTGGCATACTATCTTAAATGGAAATGAATGGCGAGGCGAGTTCCATAACAGGAGAAAAGACGGCCAGCTTTACTGGGAGCTTGCAACCATATCGCCACTGAGAAGCCACGACGGCAAAACAACCCATTTTTTAGCCATAAAGGAAGATATAACAAAACGGAAGAAAGCCGAAACAGAGCTGAGAAGAGCCAAAGAGGAGGCGGAAGCCGCGAACCGTGCAAAATCTGATTTTTTATCGCATATGAGCCATGAACTGAGAACACCCATGACAGCTATACTGGGCTTTGCTCAACTCCTTGAGTCTGTCAGCGAAGAAAGTCCCTCTGAACGTCAGAATGATTGCATAAAGGAAATTCTCAACGCAGGTTATCACCTGATGGAACTGATTAATGAAGTGCTCGACCTTTCCAGTATCGAGTCGGGTAAACTCAGCATGTCTATTGAGATGATACCCCTTGAGCCATTAATTAAAGAATGTATTGCACTGATATTACCCCTGGCTGACCAAAACAGAATTTCAGTCAGGGAAAGTTGCCAAAACTATGAGGACTATTTTGTTTGTGCCGATAAAACGAGATTGAAACAGATCTTGCTTAACCTTTTGTCCAACGCCGTCAAGTATAATAAGGAGGGGGGCGAGGTAAAGATTGAGTGCAGGATGGAAGGGGGGAAATTCGTTCGTATTTGTGTCACCGATACGGGTGAAGGTTTTCCCGAAGAGCAGTATATGCAGCTTTTTGAGCCTTTCAAACGTCTTGTGTCCGATCGGCGGAAAAGTATTGAGGGAACGGGAATCGGACTTTCCATCAGCAAAAACCTTATTCAGCTTATGGGGGGGAGCCTGGGTGTGGAAAGTTTCCCGGGAAAAGGGAGTACCTTTTGGATAGACATTGTTAAAGATAAGAGCAGAGAACTGTATAAAGCCGATGCTTATCCGGGCGAGGCGGCAGCTGAGGAAAGAAAAGAACCCGAAAAATTCACCCTTCTCTATGTGGAGGATAATATTTCCAATCTCAAGCTTGTTACTCAGATACTGGCGAGGCGTTCCGATGTTTTGATGATTACGGCACAAACCGCCAAGCTGGGTCTCGAGCTTGCTTATGCTCATCGTCCTCATGTAATACTTCTCGATATTATGCTTCCTGATATGGACGGCTATGAAATGGTAAAGCATCTTCGCAAGAGGGAGGAGATGCTGGATATACCGATTGTTGCCTTAAGCGCTAATGCAATGCCCCGTGATATTGAACGGGGTCTCAAGGCAGGCTTTGCTCATTACCTGACGAAGCCTCTCGATATTGATCATTTTATGTCCGTTATGGATGAAGTTTTGTCACTGGCGGATAGGGAAAAAAAGAATAATATTTTCTAAAATGCAGAAATATTACATCTAATTATCTGTATATTTTGTCGGCCCTGTCTATTAAATCCTCAGGTATTTTCAAACCAAGCTTTTTGGCAACTTTCAGGTTCAGGGCAAGCTTCAGTTTTCTTGGATTGTGAGTTGTAAAGCCTTTGATAGGCTTACCGTCCAGGAATTGCTGTGCAATTTCACCTGCCTGACGTCCCACATCTTCACTGTCAAAGGTATAGGCCATCAGTGCTCCGTTTTTCACGTATTTTCCCGATATTCCAATGAGGGGGATGTTGTTTCTAAGAGAAAAGAGAAGCATATATTCCGTTGACTCATGGGTAATTGCCGTTGTATCGGGAGCCATCCAGAAAGCATCGATCTTTCCCTTCATGTCGGTAATGGCATTTATGGCTTCAGACTTATGCCTGATTTCTGTTGATACCAGGTTAATTCCAAGTTTTTTTGCAGCTTTTTCAGCTTCTTTAATGAGTGTCCCTGTTTTGGAAGAATTATAAATGGTTCCAATGTTTTTCGTTTTTGGAGCTGCCTGGAGCATTGTTTTAAACTGCTCGTAAGGTGGGATGTTCATGGATATGCCTGTTATATTTAGATCTGCTTCTCCCTTCTTGTTTTCCATGATAGTTTCAGGATTTAAAACAAAGGTAAAAATAACCGGTGTAGAGTGAGTTAATTTATCTTTTACGAGGGTTAATGCATCACTGCCCAATGTAAAAATAAGGTGCAGATTTTCATTACTGACCAGGACTGCTGCATTGTGGCCACTTTCCTCATCATAATCGATGAGGATTTCATCTACACTTGCATCGACACAAGATTTGAATGCATTGATTGCTTTATTATAAGGAACAATGTCGACACTCTTGATGGCGGTAATGCTTTGCGCATGGACTTTTTCTTTTGCAAAAGACAGGACTATAAGTAGAGCAAAAAAGGGCACCGGGGTTAAGTATGGCAAGCTATGTCTGAATAGAGAATTCATTCTAAATAATAGTGCGATGCAATGTAATGTGCTTGCTCAGACAAGAATAAATACGAGTTTCCGAGAAGTTGGCAATACAAATAAGCAATTATTATGAGAAAAGGGATTTACAATAGTTCATCGTTCCAGGTAAAGAAGCTAAACAGGATAAAAGTAACGGGGAAAATCGATGAGAGAGTATTATCCGGATTAATCAGTCATTATCAGAAAACTAATTGACTAATTATATGAAAAAAAGTTTCATTTGTAAATATTCAATTTATGAAAAATGTTTGAATAGGAATAAAATAAGAGTTTTTTGAGACTTCAGGCAGACTGAGTGGAAAATATAAAGAAACGGTTTTGTCATTTTTGTAAATCTTAATTTTTTTGGCTGAAGGCTGTTAATTTTTGGAAAGTATTAACAGGCTCCCCAGACTAAAAAAAATAAAAAAAGCAAAAAAAGCCGAAAGAAAGTTGAAAAAAAAGCAAAAAAAGCCGAGTAATAATTTTTATGTTGAGTTACATTCAATAGAAGAAGTGACAGGCACTGTAATGAAACATTAACTACTTAGTGTCATCCGGAAACTATGGTGGATCAAACTTTGTTTTCAATTTGGAATGGAGGGATTTTTTGCAAGGTCAAGGAAATCAAGGATTTGCGCGGAGACGTACTGCTGTACGTCGCACAAGCAAATCTGAAGATTGACGCAGAGATTGCGAAAAAGCACCCTTTCCGGATGAAAACTACTTATGAAAGGTTGGCTAAATGAACGTATGGTATCTTACTTTTCCTGACTGTTTAGAAGCATTGTTATTGATTTTTCAATGCCGGAAGAATAGACCGCCTTAGCTTGGATAAAAGATATTTGTTTTACTAACATTTAATAGAAATTTAAATAATTAATTAATTTAAGGGAGCGGACAATGAAATCGATTATTCAACTCGTATTTTCAGCGGTATTTCTTTTATTTATAACTACAAACATTTGGGCATTAGAATCTACCCAGACAATTAATGAGGATGGACAGGTTGTTGAAACTTTTTATATTAACGCCGATTCTCATCTAATAGCATTAACAGCCGGCCCGGCAGGTATATTGAAACCCTTTCCTCCATCAGTTCAATATTTGTACGAACCGAATATTGCTGATGGTCTAACTGTTCTTTCAAAGGTTGCCGATAGTAGTGGAGAGGTTGTCGGTTTTACAACAGAAGTAGAGCACTTTATAACTGATGCAGCCGGCAATGTAACAGTAGATGAACAGTGGATGGTCAAGGTGCCGGGAAGAGGGGCTGTAATGGTCACTCATATTGAAGACCCTAGTACATTGTTCGGAATAATCCAGGATATGGTTACTAATGGGGAGACAGAAAGGTATATTGAACCCCCTATTAAAGTTCCAACAACGATTCCTGGTACAGGAAAGATAGTTGGTGGAGTTGGCGTTTTTGAAGGTTTGTCAGGTACCTTTACAGAATATAATGAATTTTCTTACCTGAATCTTGAGGACGGAACAATAGGTATTAACCTGGTACTTGAAATAACATATGATAAAAAATATAAGGACAAAGATAAATAGTGAGGATTGTAACCGAGGTATGTGCACTATTGCATCCAGGGGAAGCAGTTAAATTATGCTTCCCCTTTTTTTGATGTGATCCAGTTAAGGATACCTGAAAAAACTGTGAGAAAAGGTTTAGGACATTAAAATATTTGTTTGCTATAGAGGAAAAAACGAAAAAACAGGTGTTGTAAAAAATAGGTTCGAACCTTGTTCTTTGATCCGCCACTTTAATTTTTTTAGTACACGTGGAAATATATAGAGACAAAAAAGAAGAATTCTGATATATAAAAGCGCTTGCCCTATGACATCTGATAAAACGCAAAGCACGATACTCACCACGGAGGAGGTTAGAGGTTTTATGATGTCATTTGTTGACCTGTAATAGTGTAAACTTTAGAAATGGCTGGTTTTTGTGGCTAGATAGAAACACTATACTGACTTGATGGTGAATTTAAATAGAGTGAAAACATAAATTGGAGATTAAATATGACAGTAAAGCAGAGAAAAACTGCAACGTGGAGTAAATTTTCAAATGTTGATAAAGAGGCCAACCCGGAGGAATTTGTTAACCACATGAATGATGTTGCAGGAATGGAAGGGGTAAAAAGCTATAAGCAGGAGACTTTTTCCCTATTGGAAGTACGAGATGGCGCTGCTATTTTAGACCTTGGTAGTGGGCCGGGTAATGATGCCCGATCATTGGCTGAAATCGTGGGGCCAAAGGGTCGCGTTGTTGGTGTTGATAAAAGTGAAACTATGGTTGCTTCAGCACAAAAACAAACAAAAGACCTTGGCTTCCCTCTGGAATTCCAGGTAGGTGATATATTAAACCTGAAATTTGAGGATAATACCTTTGATGGTTGTCGAGCCGATAGGGTATTTCATCATCTAGAGAAGCCTGAAGCTGCCTTGTCTGAACTGACTCGTGTGGCACGTCCGGGAGCAAGGATTGTTCTCGCAGAGCCGGATTTTGATGGTATATTGATCGATGCATCAGATAAAACAGTGACTCGTCAGGTCATACAGAAGCGGTCGGACCTATATCCATGTGGATGGTGCGGACGTCAATTGCCCCGTTTGTTTAAAAAAGCAGGACTTACGGATTTAATAGTCATACCGAAAACGCTTATCTTTGACGACTTTGATATAGTTGATCAAGAAATATTTGGATTTAGAAATGCGGCTGAAAAATTGCTGAATGAAGGTGAATTATCACAAAAGCAGGTCGATGATTGGCTGACGGAATTAGAGCAAGCTAGTCAGGATGGGCTGTTTTTTTGTATGGCTACGCTGTTTATTGTTAGCGCTAAGAAAGCAATGTGAATCAGTCGATCTCGTTGGATGAAATGTTTCTTGAATTGATTTTCCTTACAAGCTGTTAAAATTGTTGATTTTTAACTTTGTGTCTCTAGCTGACAATCGTGTTATCGATTTATTAATATAAAAGTTAGATTAAATATGAGCCTCCACCATGGGGACCGGCACTATAAATTACATACCGATTAAAAATGTGTTTAATGTTAGTCTCTTAAATACTAACAACCTAAGCTTCAGCAGTTTAGTATGTTTAAATTGAATAAGTTAAGATGAAAATCAATGTATATAAATTTATGTTGAACTCAACCGCTTACGCGGGAAAAAGACTCCAAACCTTCCCTTCTTGAATACAGGTGATAGTCTCTCTAATTTGACTGCTTCCCTATGGGTGTT
>JAOUBX010000061.1 GCA_029860075.1 Deltaproteobacteria bacterium
CTACAATCCGCAATCCGCAATCCGCAATCCGCAATCCGCAATCCGCAATCCGCAATCCGCAATCCGCAATCCGCAATCCGCAATCCGCAATCCGCAATCCGCAATCCGCAATTGAAGCCGGGGTATTTTCAGGGCAAGCCAATATTTTCCCCCTTAAATATTAAGTTCTTAGTGGTTTATCTTTAACATTCTTCAATTTAAATGTGATTCTGTGGTAAAATCCTTATTAGAATGAATGCCGGGAGGATGTATGGCTTTAGTTTGCAAAGTTAATTCTCGGGGTGCAGCAGATATATTAGTACACCGGGTTAATTCCCGTGACATGGCTGATTTGCTTGTCTGTACGGTTAACTCTCGCGGTCTGGCAGAAGATAATGAGGGCTTGTGGTGTTTTGTAAATTCCAGAGGGGCTGCTTCATCTCTCATTCATTTTGTAAATTCGCGAGGAGCGGCTGATCTGCTTATATGCTATGTGAATTCCATGGGCGTATCAGGCTGGAAAAAAGAGCACCCTCTCATAGGCAAGCTGTAGGGTTGAGGGAAGGGCGATATAAATTCGAGATCAAAGACCTGGCGCTGGCATAGAAGATTTTCTGTCCGGTGGATCAATCCCCATTTTGGCAATGGGATTAATGTTCAAACAAAGTTATTTTTTCGCAATGCTCATACTCTAAGGCTAAGCCACCATCCAGGTTATTCCATTGTATTAAAAGCTTTAATCAACTCCACCACTTCTTTCTTCGGTGAAGCACCACAGGCTTTACAAATCCAGTAAAAACCCGGCAAGGTCAATCCTTCTTTAGCCAGGTTCATAGTGAGCAACGAAAGAATGCTCCTTATCCAGCTTTTTAGGGAGCTCTTTTTGCATCAATCCTGCTTTATTCCTTAGCTCTGTGAGTCTTTGGCTGATGATGCAGACTGGTACGGTGAAGGGCTCTATTTAACCGTAGAAAAAAGACGTAAATGACAGAAAAAAGCTTTTAACCCCGTCTATCTGTGAAATCTGAATCCTATTAAGTCTTTTACCTTCTTCCCTGCTTGACAGGCCGATCAATGACTGCAATGATTCATTGTTACACTCATGAAGCTAAATAATTATCATCTTCGGCCTGATGGGCCGTAAAAAAATAGTACCACTAAAGAGTGAAAGGAAAATCTGAAATGGCAAAACAGTGGCAAATCCTGGATAGCGTTCAAACCGGTGAGGGAACGCTGGAACTAAGAAAGCGTGGGGAGAAGGACTTCCTTATCACCATTGCGGGACGTGTACTAATGAACTCCCTGGCTAATCGTTCGGAAATTGTTTTGTCGGAACTCGCCTGCAAGGCTATGAGTCACAGGAAAAACCCAAGGGTACTTATTGGAGGCCTCGGGATGGGTTGTACGCTGAGGGGAGCCCTGGACGTCCTCCCGCCCGACGCCAAGGTGGTAGTGGCTGAGTTGAATGAGGAAATTGCAGGCTGGTGCGAAGGTCCGCTGGCAGTGTTGACGGAAAATGCTGTTTCTGACCCAAGGGTGACTGTGAAGATTGCCGACGTTGCGGACCTGATTTTAGATGCTGCAAAGGAGGGAGGAAGCAAACGCTTTGACGCTGTCATACTCGACCTCTACGAGGGGCCTTTTGAGGCGGCAAAGGAAAGGGGTGAACCCTTTTACGGGGCCGCCGCTCTCGACCTGACCCGGACTGCCCTTATGCCGGGAGGCGTCTTTGCCGTCTGGACTGAAGATCCCGATAAGGCCTTCGAGAAGCGTCTCGAAAGAGCCGGCTTTTCCTTCGAGAAACACCGGCCCGGACGAGGCGGTCTGAGGCACCTTGTCTACATTGCCGGAAAGCGGAAAAAATAAGGCCAGCTGTAGATTCTCAGTAATTGGGTAACTTTTCATTATCAAAGGGGAGAGTGAGTTTAGATAGATGGCCGAGGGGATTAAGGGGTGCGCCTGGAAAGCTTGAGTAAAAAGAGATCATTAGATAAAAGGGAAAAAACCCTGTGATTTTTGTATTTGCCGTGATCATATGCTAGTGTTTGGATTAGGGTGTACTGTCTGTGTTTAATTGGTAAAGGGAGGAAAGTGGTGGCAAAAAAATCTAAATCAAATATGAAGCTCATCGGAATAGTACTGCTTGTTGTGGGCGCCGGTTTGGCATTCTGGGGACTCCAGATGTCCGGTTCCCTCGGTTCAAAGATTACCAGGGCCATTTCAGGTTCAGATACGGACAAGGTAATGTTTGCCTATATCGGAGGGGCGGCCAGCTTTGCATCCGGATTATTTCTGCTTTTAAAAAAATAGGGCGTTTTGCCGGAGTTCCCTTTAGAGTAGGATAAAATCGCCGGAAAAACTATTTTTTAACCACCAGGCGCAGGACGGTTTACGAAGAAAGATAAAAGATCGGTTGCCCGTTGCCCGTTGAGAGAGACCCTTCGACGGGCCTGTCCTGAGTGGATTGAAGGACTCAGGCCTATGGCCCGTAAGCAATGCCTCATCGAGGTGACTGCTTTCTTTGTTTCGATAATTCTTGTTTTTTAGTGTATTCAGTGGCTAATGCTTTATAAGGTCTTCAATCCTGTCAAAACAAATTTCAGATTTTCGCTGTCGTTAAACAGTGCCCTTTGAGATACCCTCAAATGTGGTTGGCTGGGGGACTAGGATTCGAACCTAGACTGGCGGAGTCAGAGTCCGCTGTCCTGCCATTAGACGATCCCCCAATGGAAGTCGAAAAGAGTCGCATTTTGTAACACAGGGCCTGCTTTATTGTCAACAGATTCTTTATTGTAAAAAAGCTTTTGACTCTCCTTCTTTCTTTTGTGATCTGTGAAAATTAATGAAGGTTCGTGTCAAATGTATTAATTTCCTTTACGATGAAAAAGTTTTTTCACAGGGAATTTCATCCGGCGCAGGTACTTGTTGCCAGCTTTGCTTCGGCCATCATTGCCGGTATGCTTCTTCTTAAACTGCCGGGTATGGTGGCAGGCGAACCGCTGTCTTTTGTGGATGCTCTTTTTACAGCAACATCTGCTGTTTGTGTGACGGGCCTCATTGTCGTTGATACGGCAACGAAATTTACGCCTCTCGGCCAGGGGGTTATCCTCCTTCTCCTTCAGGCGGGGGGACTGGGTATTATGACCTTTTCCGTGCTCTTTGTCATGATGGCGGGAAAGCGGATTTCATTCAGGGAAAGGGTCATGATACAGGATTCCTTTGCCCAGTCAACCGTAAAAGACATGAAGTCACTTGTCTGGTCTATATTAAAGGTCACTTTCCTTGTTGAGACGGCAGGCGCTGTCCTCCTCTTTTTTGCCTGGAAAGATGACTTTCCTCTCGGCTTTGCAATATATACGTCCCTCTTTCATTCCGTATCGGCTTTTTGTAATGCCGGCTTTTCTCTCTTCTCCCATAGCCTTGTTGCCTACAGGCATGATTTTTTAGTCAATTTCGTTGTGGCGGCCCTGATTATTGCAGGTGGTCTCGGCTTTCTCGTCCTTATGGATTTAAAATACTATTTTTCCCCGGGAGAGGAAAAACGGCGGCGCCTTACTCTCCATTCAAGGATCGTTATCTCCACTTCGTCTTTCCTCATCATTCTCGGAATGGTTCTTATCTTTTTAATGGAGAAAAATAATGTCTTTATGGATGACTCTCCCGGTGAGGCCCTTGGGTCATCTTTTTTCCAGTCCGTTACGGCAAGGACGGCAGGCTTTAATACCGTCGATTTTTCCATTATGACACCGGAGGCACTCTTTCTGATTATTATCCTTATGTTTATCGGGGCGTCGCCCGGTTCGACGGGGGGCGGGGTAAAGACGACCACTCTGGGCGTTCTGGCGGCTCTCATGAAAAGCAGGATTTCAGGGAGGGAAGAGGTGAGCCTTTTTAAAAGGACCATTCCTGAAGATGTGGTGGCAAGAAGCCTTATAATTCTGGTAAGCTCAGCCATCGTTGTTATACTATTTGTTATGATATTGCTTGTAACGGAGAGCGGTGAACTGGTGTTTACGGAACGAAGGGGGCGATTTATAGATATCCTTTTTGAAAGCCTTTCTGCTTTCGGGACGGTGGGCCTTTCAACCGGTATAACTTCGACCCTTAGTGATTGGGGCAAGGTTGCCATTACGGGACTTATGTTTATCGGAAGGCTTGGGCCTTTGACTATTGCTCTTGCCGTTGGAAAAAAGTATGCTCATGGTAAATTTCAATATTCTGAAGAACGGGTGATGACAGGGTAGGGTGATGCTATGAGACGTTTTGCTGTCATAGGCCTTGGTCATTTTGGATTTAATGTGGCAAGGAGACTTTATGACGATGGCCATGAAGTGATTGCCATCGATATGAACAAGGATTTGATCCGGGAAGTAAAACCCTTTTGTTCACAGTCTGTTATGGCTGATGCTTCGGACAGGGAAACCCTTGAGGCCATCGGCATCGAGGAAGTTGACGTGGCCGTTGTCAGCCTCGGCGAAAAGCTCGATGCTTCCATACTGGTGACGCTCTACCTGAAAGAGATGGGCATCAGTCAGATTGTGGTAAAGGCCCTTACTGATGACCATGCCAGGGTGCTCAAAATCATCGGCGCCACGGACATCGTTTTCCCCGAAAAGGACATGGCCATCAGGGTGGCAGAGCGGCTTAGTACGCCTACCGTCATAGACCAGGTTGAATTCATGGAGGGCTATAGCGTCGTCGAGATTGAAGCGCCAAAAAAATTCTGGGGAGTCGCCTTGAGAGACGCCGAAATTCGCCATACCTACGGTCTTTCCGTCATACTTATAAGAAAGAAGGGGGGCAAGGGTGACATACTCATTTCTCCCAAAGCGATCGATGTCATCGATGAAGGTGATGTCCTCGTTCTGCTTGGTGAGGATGGCGACATTGAAAAGTTCAAGGCCCTTTCGGGGTAGCTGCCTTAGCTTCCGTATACTGTATACAAATAATCTTCTTGACAAAAGCAGCCTTTAGGTAGTATTTTTTACCACTTTAGTTGCAGTAGTCGCGGAAAACGCTGGATGAGGCCTCCCTTTATTTATTTGGATTATAGGACTTTGCCGGAATTTCAATTGAAGAGCCGGCATATAAGAGTCTTACCTTAGAGTACCATCATTATAGAATTGTAAATCTGCCTCCTTTTTTGTCCGGAACCTGATACGGTTTCTGCAACTTTAAACAGCCTCACCTTTGGCTGTCCCATGATCTAAAAGGATCATCCTTTACTGATTCAGATTTGAATCCCTGGCGGGTGCATTTTCTGTGGCTTGCCGCAATAAAGTGGGAACGTAGTTTCCGCGCACATACCCTGCTGCTTGTGGTGGGGTGGCTGATTTTACCATGCCCTGTACCTTGAAAGTTTTCAAGTTGGCAGGTGCTGATTTTTGACTATATATAAAGAAAGTGCTGATAGTATGGATGCTGTAAATTCAATGAAGAGAAAATATAGGACTGCAGGCCTGCCGCCAAAGCAGGGCTTGTACGACCCGGCTAATGAAAAGGATAACTGCGGTGTTGGTTTTATCGCCCATGTCAAGGGTGAAAAGTCTCATGACATTGTTCTCAAGGGACTTGAAATTCTTGATAACCTGACCCATCGTGGCGCTGTAGGCGCCGACCCCAGAACCGGTGACGGCGCAGGAATCCTGATGCAGATTCCCCATGATTTCTTTGTCAGGGTTTGCTCTGAAGCAGGTATCACTTTGCCTGAAGAAGGTAAATATGGCGTAGGAATGATGTTTCTTCCTGCTGATAAGGAAGAGAGAAAAACCTGTGAGAAGATTGTTGAAGAAAAGATCCTCGATGGCGGGCAAAAACTGCTTGGATGGCGTGATGTGCCTGTCGACCCTGATACTGTCGGTGATACTGCCCGTGCCGTTATGCCCTTTATCCGCCAGGTTTTTATAGAGAGCAGCTGCTCCGATCAGCTTGCCTTTGAAAGAAAGCTTTTTGTTATTCGTAAGCAGATCGGTTTTACTATCAGGCCTTTAAGGCTGAAAGAGGATAAACTCTTTCATATTCCGAGCTTCTCCAGCAGGACTATCGTATATAAGGGACAGCTTATTGCAGCCCAGGTGCCCTGTTTCTTTCATGACCTTTCTGACAAGGACATGAAGAGCGCCCTGGCCCTTGTTCATCAGCGTTACAGTACCAATACCTTCCCTTCATGGGATCTAGCTCACCCCTTCCGCTATCTTGCCCATAATGGGGAAATCAATACCCTTAGAGGCAATATTAACTGGATGTTTTCAAGAGAAGCCATGTTTGAATCGGAGCTTTTCCATGATGATATCAAGAAGGTAACACCTATTATCAGGCCTTACTCCAGTGATTCTTTCGGATTCGATAATGCTCTTGAACTGCTTGTTATGGCTGGCCGTTCTCTCCCTCATGCCATGATGATGCTTGTTCCCGAAGCATGGAGTAAGGATGTCCATATGGACGATGAAAAGCGTGCCTTTTACGAATTTCATGCAGCCAAGATGGAACCCTGGGATGGTCCTGCGGCGCTCGCTTTTACCGATGGAAAGGTTATCGGGGCGACGCTCGACAGAAACGGACTGAGACCGGCCAGATATACGGTGACGAAAGATGATTACATCATTATGGCTTCAGAATCGGGTGTTCTTCCTGTCGAACCGGACAATGTTCTTAAAACCTGGAGACTTCAGCCCGGAAAAATTCTCGTTGTCGACCTGGAACAGGGCAGGATCATTGATGATGAAGAAGTGAAAAGAGATATTGTCAGCAGTAAGCCTTACCTTGACTGGGTCGATAAAAACCGGGTTACCATCGAAGAACTGCCTACAAGCCCGGCTGCGCGCCAGCCCGATCATAAGACATTACTCCAGCGTCAAAAAGCCTTTGGTTATACGACAGAGGATATTCATGACATTCTTACACCCATGGTTGTTAATGGTCAGGAACCCCTCGGTGCAATGGGAGCGGATACCCCTCTTGCCGTATTGTCTGAAAAGCCTCAGTTGCTTTATAATTACTTTAAGCAGCTTTTTGCCCAGGTCACCAATCCTCCCATCGATCCTATCAGGGAGGAACTTGTTATGTCGCTTACCAGTTATATCGGGGCCGAAGGGAACCTGCTTGATGAAAAACCGGAAGATTGCCACAGACTGGAACTTTCACAGCCCATATTGACAAATCTCGAAATGGCCAAGTTGAGAGATGTCAATACGGGAAATTTTAAAACAAAGACAATTTCGACACTCTTTGATTCTTCAAAAGGAACTGATAGTCTGAAAGCGGCTGTTAAGTCCATCTGTGCTGAAGCCGACAAGGCTGTTGAAGAGGGTAATAATATTATCGTTCTCAGTGACTGGGGAGTGGGGGCGGAAACGACGGCCTTGCCGGCCCTTCTTGCGACGGGCGCCGTACACCATCATCTCATTAAAATGGGAACGAGAGGCAAGGTAGGTATCGTTGTTGAATCGGGTGAACCCCGCGAAGTGCAGCACTTTGCTCTGCTTATCGGTTATGGTGCAGGCGCCGTTAATCCTTATCTCGTCTTTGAAACCATTGAAGATCTCTATGTTCATGATTATCTCCCGGAAGAGTTAAGCGGTGAGCATGAAGGAATCGGAGAGCGCAAAGGTGAATCCAACTACATCAAGGCTATTGGGAAGGGCCTTTTAAAGGTATTCTCCAAAATGGGAATATCTACGCTCCAGAGTTACAATGGCGCTCAGATTTTTGAAGCTGTTGGTCTCAATAATGAGGTTATAGAAAGCTTTTTTACAGGCACGCCGTCAAGGATTGGCGGGGCCGGTGTTGACACCATTGCCCGTGAGGTTCTGGAAAGACATAAAAAGGCTTACCCTGAACGGAATGTGGTTCCTCTCAGGCTCGAACATGGCGGCCAGTACCAGTGGCGGAAGGGCGGCGAGGAGCATACGGTAAATCCCGAGAGCCTGGCTAAATTCCAGTATGCCGTCAGGATGGGAGATTACCAGGCTTTTAAGGAATATTCCAGACTGATAGATGATCAAAGCCGCAGGCTCTATACGCTAAGAGGTCTTTTTGAATTCAGGAAAGGCAAGGCAGCGCCGGTTCCACTGGAAGAGGTAGAGCCTGTCAGTGAAATTGTCAAGCGCTTTGCCTCGGGAGCCATGTCTTTCGGCTCCATCAGCAAGGAGGCCCATGAAACGCTTGCCATTGCCATGAACAGGCTTGGCGGACGGAGCAACTCCGGTGAGGGTGGTGAAGACCCTGAACGCTTCGAGCCCGATGCCAATGGCGATTTGAAAAGAAGCGCTATCAAACAGGTGGCTTCAGGCCGTTTCGGTGTAACGAGCCATTATCTGGTCAATGCCGATGAACTCCAGATCAAGATGGCCCAGGGAGCTAAGCCCGGTGAGGGCGGCCAGCTTCCCGGCCACAAGGTGAATGAAGTTATTGCAAAAGTAAGGCATTCGACACCGGGCGTTGGACTCATATCTCCGCCGCCTCATCATGACATTTATTCCATTGAGGACCTGGCGCAGCTTATTCACGACCTTAAAAACAGTAATGACAAGGCCGATGTGTCGGTCAAGCTCGTTGCCGAGGTGGGGGTGGGAACCATTGCTGCCGGTGTGTCCAAAGCCAGGGCCGAAAAGGTGCTTATCAGTGGTTACGATGGCGGAACGGGCGCTTCTCCTGTAAGTTCTATAAAACATGCAGGCCTCCCCTGGGAACTGGGTCTTGCCGAAACACAGCAGACGCTTGTGCTGAATGATTTGCGGGGCCGCATAAGAGTCCAGGTAGATGGCCAGATGAAGACGGGCCGTGATGTGGCAATCGGTGCGCTTCTAGGCGCCGATGAGTTCGGTTTTGCCACAACGGCGCTTATTTCCATGGGGTGCATCATGCTTAGAAAATGCCATCTCAATACCTGTTCTGTCGGTGTGGCAACGCAGGACCCTGAACTGAGGAAAATGTTTACAGGCAAGCCTGAACATGTGGTTAACTTCCTTACTTACGTGGCGGAAGAGCTCAGGGAGATCATGGCTGAACTCGGTTTCAGGAAGGTTGATGACATGGTCGGCCGTGTCGATATGCTCGATATGAGAAAGGCCGTTCACCACTGGAAGGCTAAAGGCGTCGATCTTTCATCTGTTCTTTACAGCCCTGAGGTTGCCGAAGATATTGCCATCAGGAATGTAGAAGGCCAGGACCACGAGCTTGAAAAGGCGCTTGACTGGCAAATAATAGAGAGAGTGCGCCGTGCTCTTGAGAATAAGGAACCTGTCGAGATAGAACTTCCCATCCGGAATGTTAACAGGACCGTGGGAACCATCCTGGGTAGTGAAATTTCAAGACGTTATGGTGCACAAGCGCTTCCGGAAGATACAATTAAGTGTACTTTTAAGGGTATTGCAGGCCAGAGTTTCGGCGCCTTTGTTCCCAAAGGGGTTACCATGATACTTGAAGGCGAGGGGAACGATTACGTCGGGAAAGGGCTTTCGGGCGGGAAAATTATTATCCGTCCCTACAGGGAATCGACTTATAAGCCTGAAGAGAATATTATTGCCGGAAATACACTTCTTTACGGCGCCACAAAGGGAGAAGTGTTTTTGAGCGGTGTTGTTGGAGAGCGATTTTGCGTTAGAAACAGTGGGGCTCATGCCGTTGTGGAAGGTGTAGGCGATCATGGCTGTGAGTACATGACAGGCGGAAGAGTGGTTGTTCTCGGTGAGACGGGAAGAAACTTTGCTGCGGGAATGAGCGGTGGTATTGCCTATGTGCTTAATAATACTGCCCGTTTCGAGGAACTGTGCAATGTGAGTATGGTCGATCTTGAGAGGTTGGACGATCCGGAAGAACAGGCCTTTGTAAAAGGCCTTATTGAAAAGCATTATGCCTGGACCGAGAGTCCCAGGGCCAAATCGGTGCTTGATAACTGGGAAGCCGGCCTCGGCAGGTTTGTTAAGGTCATGCCTATTGAGTACAGGCGCGTTCTCGATAAGCTGGAAAGGGAAAAGGTTGTAAAGTATGGGTAAGATGACTGGATTTATTGAATTTGACCGGGAAGTTAAGAATAAGCTGCCTGTTGAAGAACGTATAAAAAATCATAAGGAATTCGAAATTCCCCTCTCTGAAGAGCGCCTCAAACAGCAAGGCGCCAGATGCATGGATTGTGGTGTTCCTTTTTGTCACTGGGCATGCCCCGTGGGGAATAATATTCCCGACTGGAATGATATGGTTTTTAACGGACGCTGGCGGGATGCTATCGAAGCTCTCCATGAAACGAACAACTTTCCCGATTTTACGGGAAGAGTTTGCCCGGCGCCATGTGAGGCCTCTTGCACGCTGGGAATCAATATGGATCCCGTTGCCATAAAGCAGAATGAAGCGGCCATCATTGATCGTGCCTTTGAAGAAGGCTGGATTAAGCCGCAGCAGCCTGAAAAGCGGACGGGAAAAAAAGTGGCCGTCATCGGATCAGGCCCGGCAGGGCTCGCTGCGGCACAGCAACTTAACCGTGCCGGTCATGAAGTGACGCTCTTTGAAAGAGCGGACCGTTTTGGCGGGCTCCTTATGTATGGTATCCCCGATTTTAAGCTTGAAAAGGATTTGGTCCAGAGAAGGGTTGATCAGCTTGAGGCCGAGGGCATTATTTTAAAAGCCAATACCCATGTCGGTGTTAACTATCCCGTGGAAGACCTTAAAAAGAACTTTGATGCTATTTGCCTGGCCGGAGGTTCCACCAAGCCAAGAGATCTTCCCGTGCCGGGACGTGAACTGGAAGGTGTCCATTTTGCCATGGAATTTCTGCCCCAGCAGAACAAAAGAAATCGTGGTGATCAAGTGAGCCCGGAAGAAGAGATTCTTGCTACAGGAAAGAAGGTGGTTGTTCTTGGGGGGGGCGATACCGGTTCCGACTGTGTGGGCACTTCCGTCCGGCAGGGAGCGGAGTCTATTTACCAGTTCGAGTTGCTTCCCAAACCGCCCGGGGAGAGGGAGGAAGATAATCCATGGCCCCAGTGGCCCAATATATTGCGAAGCTCTACCTCTCATGAAGAAGGAGGCATCAGGGATTACGGAATTTTGACAAAGTCCTTTTCAGGGAGTCATGGAAAAGTGGAAAAGCTTCATGCCGTGCGTGTTGACTGGGCTAAAGACAGTGACGGCAAGTGGCAAATGAAGGAAATTGCGGGAACGGAATTTACGCAGGATGTTGATCTTGTTTTGCTTGCCATGGGCTTTGTTCATCCCGAGCATGACGGCATGCTCAAGGACCTTGGCGTGGAAATTAATGAGCGTGGTAATGTAAAGGTTGATGATGACAAGATGACATCGACGCCCGGCATCTTTGCCGCAGGAGATATGGAGAGAGGTCAGTCTCTTATTGTCTGGGCCATTGCCGCCGGCAGGGCAGCCGCCCGGGGAATCGATGAATGGCTTATGAATAAGTAATTTTTAACTCATCAAGGTAAGCAATAAGCCCCTGTCTCCAGGTTGTGATGACAGGGGTTTTTTTGTGTCTTGCCGTATTTTTCCGGGGGATGAATGCAGGAAAAATCCCTTGACTTTTAAGCTGTTCACATCTATCCTGTTAGATAGATTATGGCGTTACAGAAGCTTGAAATACTGGAGAATTCTCTTGCCCGTTTCAGATCGACTTTTGATTCTGTCAGGGCTGAGAGAGATGCCCTGGAAAAGGAAGTTGAAGCGCTTAAGGCCATTAATCAAAAATTAATTAAGGAAAAAGACTCCGTTAAGACAAAAATAGATATCCTCATTTCGCGGATTGATGAGCTGGGTCTTTGAACTTGACCTTTGGAAGAACCGTTAAGCATCAATATTCTGGGGCAGACGCTTCTGGTGAAGACCCCTCAGGGCGAGGATGTAGTAAAGCGTGTTGCTTCTCACCTGGAGGAGAGAATCGATGAGGTTCGTAAGACAGGTATTACTGCTGACTCTTTAAGATTGTTGCTCTATGTAGCCTTCCAGATGGCAGATGAAAATATAAGAGCGGAGGATGAACGTAGCGGCCTGGAAAAAGCGATAGAGGAAGCTTCTGACAGGATGCTTGAAATTATCAAGCTGGACGAGGGTTGAGGAGGAAGATTGTTCGGTTCCCCTGCTGTACTCGTGATGGACGGTTGATCTTGAGCCAACACGAATTTGAATGGGAGCTGTCTCTGGCTGTGGATGATATGTTCCGTACAGGAAAAATTAGAAGCAGTTATCATAGCGCCCACCTATTGTGAAATAGGTTCAGATTCAATGCCTCCACACGGTACAAGTGGGGGATCTTTATGGATGTTTGATGTGTATGCTTGCAGTGAGTATTTTTATTATGTTTAGTGGGCGATTTTAGAAATTAAGCAGTATAATGAAAAGTGATTTTAAGATAACCAGGGTATTTTAAAAAATGCTGTTTCAACGATATAAAAAGGTAGTCTCTGTTTATAAAAAAGTGTTAAATCTCTAAAGGTCATCCCACTGACCATAAGTTACATCATCAAATTGTAAGGATCAGGTTTTTCCCCTCCCCCCCCGCAAGATGTGATCTTGTGCAAAAGACTGTTTTCAGAAAAAAAATTATTAATGAGCGGTTATCTCTTTCCCGCAAAGACAGCCTTGGAAAAAGTATTGCCATCGGGCAGCAGCTTCTTGATTCTCCTCTATACAAAAATGCTGTCTCCATTGCGCTTTACTGTGATTTTAGAGGTGAAGTAAAGACAGATCTTATTGTCAGAGATGCCTTTATCTCAGGTAAATCTGTGCTGATGCCCAAGGTAAAGCAAGAGGATTTTTCCCTTTTTTTTATTGCTGTCTCTTCGGAAAATGAGCTTGAAGTGAATGCCATGGGATTCAGGGAACCGCTTATTGAGAGAGGGAGAAAGTGGGAGGTTGAGGACGTTGACCTCTTTATTGTGCCGGGTGTTGCCTTTGATGAAAGAGGTAACAGGCTCGGCATGGGAAAAGGATGTTATGACAGGGCATTAAGTTGCGTGAAAAGGGAAAATATTATTGCCCTGGCATATGAGTTTCAACTGGTAGAAGAAGTGCCGTCATATCATCATGACGTTAAAGTTGGATGGATAGTCACTGAAAAAAGATTTATCAGGACCCTTGAAAATAACTAACAGGAGGAATTTAAGGTGAGTGAATCAGTAGCAATAGCGCTTTTTTCCGTTCTCTCCGTTATCATCGGCCTTGTACTTGGCTTTATTATCAGGAAGAAAACAGCCGAGTCGAGTGTTGAAAATGCAGAGAATGAAGCAAAAAAGATACTAAAAGAGGCCGGGAAGGAAGCAGAGAGTATAAAGAAAGATGCCGAACTTCAGGCAAAAGATCTGCTTTATCAGACCAAAACCCAGTTCGAGAAAGAGAACAGGGACAGGAGGAAGGATCTGCAGCGGCTGGAAAACAGGCTCATGCAGAAGGAAGAAAACCTTGAAAAAAAGGACAGCGTTCTCGATAAGAAAGAGGGCGACCTTGACGCAAAGGAGAGGGACCTTTCAGATTCTTTAAAGAAGACCCGGGAGCAGGAGGAAGAATATAAGCGTCTTGTTGAGGAACATAGGAAAAAGCTTGAGACCGTTGCAAGTTTGAGCGCTGAAGAAGCCAAGGCTGAACTTGTTAACCAGATGGAGAGTGAAGCGAAGCATGATGCGGCCAAGCTCATTAAAGCTATTGAGGAAGAGGCGAAAGAAACGGCTGAGAAGAAGGCCAAGCATGTTATTGGAACGGCTATTCAGCGTTATGCCGGAGAATATGTGGCTGAAAGGACTGTGTCTGTTGTCGGCCTGCCCAGTGATGATATGAAGGGACGCATCATCGGCCGTGAAGGGCGTAACATTCGTGCTCTGGAAGCGGCAACAGGCATCGATCTCATTATCGATGATACACCCGATGCGGTAATCCTTTCCGGTTTTAATCCCGTAAGGAGAGAGGTAGCCAGAATTGCCCTTGAAAAGCTCATGGCTGACGGCAGAATTCATCCCGGAAGGATTGAAGAGGTTGTAAAAAAATCGGAACAGGAAGTGATGGCAACGATCAAGGAAGCCGGTGAACAGGCGACATTTGATGTAGGTGTTCACGGTATTCACCCTGAGCTTGTTATGACACTGGGCAGACTGAAATACCGGACAAGCTATGCGCAAAACGTTCTTCAGCACTCTATTGAGGTGGGTTTTCTTTGCGGTATTATGGCGGCAGAACTGGGCATTAACCAGAAGCAGGCAAGAAGGGCGGGACTCCTGCATGATCTGGGCAAAGCTATCGATCATGAGGTGGAAGGTTCCCATGCAATAATCGGCGCCGAACTTGCCAAAAAATACGGCGAATCACCGCGGGTTGTTCATGCTATTGCAGCCCACCACGAGGAAGAAAAACCTGAAACAGTCCTTGCCTGCCTTGTCGCCGCTGCTGATGCGCTTTCCGCAGCCAGGCCGGGTGTGAGGAGGGAGATGCTGGAAACCTATGTGAAGCGTCTTGAAGAGCTTGAGCGTATAGCCAAATCTTTCGATGGTATCGAGAAAACCTTTGCCATTCAGGCAGGCAGAGAAATCAGGATAATGGTGGACCAGGACAAGATTTCAGATGACAATATTGTCATGCTGGCAAGGGATATTTCCAAAAAAATTGAGAAGGAACTGACTTATCCCGGACAGATCAAGGTGAATGTGATCAGGGAATCAAGGGCTGTAGAATATGCCAGGTAGTTGCTTATGAAGGTTCTCTTTATTGGTGATATAATAGGGAGGGCCGGCCGGCGTGCTGTAAAGGAGTTGACACCGGGGCTGGTCATCGAACACGCTATTGACCTTGTTATTGCCAATGGTGAAAATGCCGCCGGGGGATTTGGAATTAATCCCAAGTGTGCAAAAGAACTTTACGATTGCGGTGTTGATCTTATTACTACGGGCAACCATATATGGGATAAAAAGGAGATAATACCTTTCCTTGAAGAAGATCATCCCATCATCAGGCCCGGTAATTATCCACCGGGCAGCCCCGGCAATTCCCGCTATCTGCTTGAAACGGCGGGAGGGGAGAGGCTGACCGTAATTAATGCTTCGGGCAGGGTATTTATGGACAGCCTTGACTGCCCCTTTCGTTTTTTAGACAGCGAGCTTGAAAAGGTGAAGAAAGAGAGCCCGGTCATACTTGTTGACTTTCACGCAGAAGCGACTTCCGAAAAGAATGCCATGGGGAAATATTTGGATGGCAGGGTGAGCGCCATTGTGGGGACCCATACCCATGTTCAGACGGCTGATGAAAAAGTGATGGCTGGTGGGACAGGTTATATTACCGATGTGGGCATGACGGGAGCGACTGACTCGGTCATTGGTATGAAGGCTGACAGTCCCATCTCGAAATTTCTAACGGGCCTGCCCCGAAGCTTTGAACCTGCCAAAGGTGACATTGAGCTGCAGGGAGTGGCGCTTCATATCGACTCTGAAATTGGTAAATGCATTTCTATAGAAAGGGTTAAAAAAAAGTTATAAATGTTGGACTTAGATGAACAGTTAAAGACGATTAACAGGGGGGTTCTGGATATACTCCCTGAAAAGGAACTGAAAAATAAACTGGAAAAGGCGATAAAGGAGAACCGGCCACTCAAGATCAAGGCCGGATTCGATCCTACGGCTCCTGATATTCACTTGGGACACACCGTTTTAATTCACAAAATGAGACAATTCCAGGAATTGGGCCATCAAGTTACCTTTCTGATCGGTGACTTTACGGCCATGATAGGTGATCCTACAGGCAAGTCGGAAACTCGCAGACAGATGTCGAGAGAGGATGTATTGAGAAATGCTGAAACCTACAAGGAACAGGCATTTAAAATACTCGATCCGGAAAAGACAAAAGTGGTATTCAACAGCGAGTGGATGAGCAGTATGACGGCCGATGAAATGATCCGCCTTGCTGCTAAACATACGGTGGCCAGGATGCTTGAGAGGGACGATTTTAAAAAGCGCTTTGCCGGAGAACAGCCCATAGGAATTCATGAATTCATGTATCCTCTCATCCAGGGCTACGACTCTGTTATGCTCGATGCCGATATAGAGCTTGGTGGAACGGACCAGCGCTTCAATATGCTCGTAGGAAGGGAATTGCAGAAGGAGTTCGGCAGGGATCAGCAGGTGGTGCTCATGATGCCAATCCTTGAAGGACTTGACGGCGTTAACAAAATGAGCAAGAGCCTCGATAACTACATCGGTATTTCTGAAAAGCCCGATCATATTTTTGGCAAGATCATGTCTGTTTCTGATGAACTGATGATCCGCTATTATGAGCTGGCAAGTACCAAGAGCCTTGGCGAGGTGGAAAAAATGAAGAACGGGCTCAAGGTAGGAAGCGTACATCCCATGGAGGCCAAAAAGGAACTGGCTATGGAGATTGTAGAGCGTTTCTATTCAAAGGATGCTGCCCTTGAAGCCCGCGAAGGCTTTGAAAAGGTCTTCAGAGACCACGGCACACCGGAAGACATCGAGTCCGTTACTGTCCATATTGATGAGGAGTCTGTCTGGCTGCCTGCGCTTCTTTCTGAACTCAATATGGTAAAAAGCAACTCCGAAGGGAGACGTTTTGTCAAGCAGGGGGCGGTAAGCCTCGATGGTGAGAAGGTAACCGACGAAAATGCACAGGTTCCCGCCGGCAGAGAGTATCTTGTTAAGGCAGGAAAGCGCCGTTTTATAAAGGCAACTATAGCAAAACGGTAAGACCATTTATCATTTGATCTTTTTCGAAAGAGAGCTTGAATTATGCCTGTCTATGAATTTTACTGCAAAAAATGTCATACCCTCTTTAATTTCTATTCAAGCAGAATCAATACCGAAAAAATTCCTCAATGTCCCAGGTGCAAGGATGTTAAACTGGAGCGGCAAATGTCTGTTTTTTCCAGTATATCCTCTTCTGATAACGATGACGGTGATAATATACCCGTCTTCGATGAATCTAAAATGGAAAAGGCCCTTAACATGCTGGCTGGAGAAGCCGACAAGATCAATGATGATGATCCGAAACAGGCGGCCATGCTCATGAAAAAGCTCTCCCGGGCCTCAGGAATGAAGCTTGGCTCCGCAATGGAAGAGGCCTTGAGCCGCATGGAGCGTGGTGAAGATCCCGAGGCCATAGAAGCCGAAATGGGCGGCCTTCTTGAGGGGGAGGAACCCTTTCTTATGGAAGAGAAGAAGAAATCCAAAAAAGGGGAAAAAAAGCCTGAAGTGGATGAAACGCTTTATGAACTGTAACCCCGGAAAGGTCGGAGGTCTCTGAGAAATTGGATCATGATTTATGGCATAAGTTTTTAATTCTACTGCATTTTAATAAAGCTTAGCTGCTCTCCTCTATCTGATTACAGGGGATGCAGAAGCTGAAACGGCTTCCTTTGCCGAATTTGCTTTCTACCCAGATCTTTCCCCCCATGAGTTCCACAATTTTCCTGGAGAGCGCCAGGCCAAGTCCCGATCCCTCATACTCCTTTGTGTAGGAAGAATCGACCTGTTCAAAGATATTGAAAACCTTGCCAATATCTTCTTCCTTTATGCCTGCTCCCGTATCTTCAATAGAGATGGTTATCATTCCCGCTTCATCGCATGTTCCTGCTCTCACGGTTATTTTGCCTTTGTGATTTGTAAATTTCACGGCATTACTCAGGAGGTTAACAAGTATCTGTCTCAGGCGCAGTCTGTCTGTTTCAATGATAAGATGGGCATATGAAAAATCCGTTACAAGCTCGATATTTTTACTTGTCGCTTTTTCCTTGATAAAAATCAGCGTTGTTTCAATCAGTCCATAAACTTCAATCTCTGAATAGTTGAGGTCGAACTTTCCTGCTTCTATCTTGCTGAGATCGAGTATTTCATTAATAAGTGACAGCAGGTGTTGTCCGCTTTCAAGGATGTCAATGACACAATCTTTCTGACGACCTTCGAGTTCACCGACAGCTCCCATGGAAAGCACTTCCGAAAAGCCGATAATCGCATTGAGCGGTGTTCTCAGATCGTGGGACATATTGGCAAGAAATTGTGACTTTGCCTCTGTGGCTGCTTCGGCACTTTTCTTTGCCTCAATAAGGTATTCTTCCAGTTTTTGACGCTCATCAATTTCATTTAGCAGTTCTTCATTGGTGGCTTCCAACTCTTCGTTCATGAGTGCAAGCTCTTCATTACTTGCTTCCAGTTCTTTTTTTGCGGCAATGAGCCTCTTTTCCGCTTTTTTTCTCACTTTCACTTCCTGAAGTAAAAGATCTCTTGAAACAGTTGTGCTGCGAAGCTGTTTACTCATGTTATTTAACACCTTTGCAAGTTCTCCCAGTTCATCATTTTCTACAAGCCGGATTTCATAATCGAGCTTCCCTTCTCCTATTTCGCTTATGCCGCTTTTTAGTGTTGAAAGGGATGTCATGATTCCTTTAATTAACTTTATGAAAATATAGGAAATGGCTGTAAGGAGGATAATGATAATGAGAGAGACGATAGTCGTGGCGGTGGAAATCGTTTTCTTCAGCCGGTTGTGAGCGTCTCCTATTTCCTCAAAACTGTCTCTCGTCAATTCTTCAATGGTGGGAATAATCCGGCCTTGTATAAGCGGTTCTATCTTGTTGTTTAAAACTGATAACGCTGCTTCCTTTTTACCGCTCATTTTAAGCTCGAATGACTTATGAAAAAGATCTATAGCAGAGATATACACATCATGGACGTAGCTTGCTTTTATTAAATCTTCACTTTCTCCCTCAATACCGAGGGTAGAATTCAGCTTGATTAACTTTTTCAGGGTTTTGAAGGACTTGACTATAATTTCAGTGTTTGCCATAAAATCGTTATATTCATCCCTGGAGCCTCTTAATATAAAATCAAAACCGTCTTTGTGAAGTTTGTTAATGTCCGATGAAAGATTACTTACATGCATAAAGTAGTCGACGCTTAACTTTGCAAGACTGACCTGATGAACTATTTCTTTGTCGAGCCATGGAATTATGCCCACTTCAAAGAGCAATTGATCGTAGCCCAGTTTTATACTCTTTTGTTCTTCTATATTGACTTGCGCCAGCTCTTCGAACATAAGTTTTTCAAAGATATTCTCTGTTGATTCCGCATAGTAATTTATTGCTTCGCTTTGCTTCCCTTCCTCCCTCAGTTTAAAGCTTTTTTTTAAATCCACCATGAGCATGTCATACTTTTTTTTTAAATCAAGTGGCTTCTCTGTAAGGAGTAAATGCTCATGAAGGTTCTCTTCTTCGCGCAATTTGTCAAACAGAATGTCTACCGATGCTTTGCCGCTGAGAGATAGCTTCATGCTTTCTTCACTGCCCTGGAGGAGATAGTTGAAGGAATATCCGAAGTGCTCAAATATATTGCTGTTTATTTGTGAAACAAGATCCACATGATGCAAACGGGCGTCTATTTTGGCAAGTTTGGAGTTAATCTCATAGGTGCCCAGTAATGTTGCAGCAAAGATAATTCCAAGGAGGAAGCTAAAGAGAGTAAGTAATAATATGAGTCTGAAACGGATAGTCATTGCAGAATATCTAATAGAGGAAATTAAAAAATTATAATGAAAAAACAGGGTTCATCCATAAAAAAATTGAATTTCTGGCGGTTGCATTCCCCCCGTATGGGGATAAGGTGGGAACGTCGTTTCCACACTTATTCCTCGCTGCTTGCGGCGTGGTGGTTGATCTGTCTATTTGGTTAATACAGAGAGCGCAAAGAATAATGATAAGCAGTTAGAATAAAATTGATTTATACCCTTTGTGATCTTAGCGTCTTTGTATGATAAAAAAATATGTATATTTAAGAAATGCTTTGCAACTTAAATACAAAAGAAATGTTCATTATATATCATATTTTAACTTAATATAAGTAAAAAGAATTAACGTCGGAATAGGGATTACCGTGAAAAAACAGGGTGGCAGATCATTGAGTCTCCGACAGACTCCCGGTGGGTGAATTTCTCATGACTTACGATGGGGTGGTTGATTAAAGAGCCATGGATCTATGAGAAGCTTGAAAATTAAACCATTTTGTTATATTTATTAACTTTGTATTGTGCAAATTTTTTAAAAAGGAGATTCAATCTATGAATGTTGGATTTATCGGCCTTGGTACGCTGGGCAGAACAATAGCAAAAAGGCTTATTTCAGAAGGGGTGGAACTTAATCTCTGGAACCGTACGAGAAAAAAGGCTCATGGTCTTGGAATGAAAGTTGCCGATTCGCCGGCAGCGCTTGTTTCTTCTGTAGATACCCTTTTTCTAAACCTCTTTGACAGTGAAGCGGTAAAGGATGTTATGACAGGGGAAGAGGGGCTTCTAAAAGGTGATTGCAAGGGAAAGATCATTATCGATACGACAACAAATCATTTTGAACCGGTAAAGGATTTTCACATCAATATTAAGAAAGCAGGCGGCGGCTATATCGAAGCGCCTGTGCTGGGCAGTGTCGTTCCTGCCTCTCAGGGGAAGCTCACCGTCCTGGTAAGCGGTGAGAGGGAGTCTTACGGTAAAGTCCTCCCCCTCCTTGAAAGGATAGGGAGAAATATTTTTTTCCTCGAAAAGCCGGCTCTTGCCACAAAGATGAAACTCATTAATAATCTCACCCTGGGCTCTTTTATGGCAACTATTGCAGAGGCCCTCTCTTTTGGAGAGGCGGCAGGCATAGAAAAGGAGAATATTCTTGATATTCTGGCAGCAGGTGGTGGAAATTCCCTTGTTCTTAATGCCAAAAGGGAAAAATTGCTGAAAGAGGATTTTTCGACCCATTTTTCGACTGACTGTATCTACAAAGACCTCCATTGCTTGCAGGACCTGGCGAATACGCTTAAAAAACCCCTCTTCTCAGCAACTGTTGTAAAGGAACTCTATGGCCTTGCAAGGTCCAGGGGAATGGGGAAAGAGGATTTCTCCGCCTTGTACAAGGTGCTTAAAGAGCAGCTTTAAGCAAGGAATGGCCTTTTATTAATGCGCTCTGTCCTGATGCCGTGATTATTTAATGGGGATGAGGTGGAGCCATCGTTTTTAAGAAGTTTGTTGCCTTATAAGGTGTATATGGTCTAAATTAATACAGGCAGTCAATGATAGCTGCTGAGCAGAATAAGTTCAAAAGCCTGTTCTACAGGAGGTTAAGCAATGCGATTATTGCTTGTTGAAGATGATCCTCTTATCGGGGATGCTGTTAAAACAGCGCTTACCCAGGATGGCTATGCTGTTGACTGGGTAACCGATGGTGAAGATGCCATAGCTGCGCTTGCTCTTAATGAGCATGAACTGCTTATTCTCGACCTCGGCCTTCCACTGCAGTCCGGGATTGATGTGCTTAAAAGCATGCGGCGTCGGGGTAATGAAATTCCCGTTATTATTCTTACTGCCCGTGATACTGTTCAGGACAGGATCAAGGGGCTCGATAGCGGCGCCGATGATTATATGATCAAGCCTTTTGATCTGAATGAATTGTCAGCGCGTATCAGAGCCCTTGGCCGGCGAAAAGGTGGCCAGGCATCACCTCTTATTATCCACGGACCGGTTACTCTCGATCCTGCTTCCCATCGTGTTACCTGTTACGGGAAGAATATCGATATTTCTCATCGTGAATTTTCCCTTCTATCGGTGCTCATGAATAACAAAGATAAGGTTGTATCGAAAGAACAACTGGAAGAAAGCCTGTACAGCTGGAATGAGGAAATCGAAAGCAATACCATTGAAGTTTATATCCATCATTTGAGAAAAAAGCTGGGGCCCGATTTTATTCGTACTGTTCGAGGTGTCGGCTACATACTTACTAAAGAATAATGAATTCATCTATCAGAAATCGCCTGCTAATCATCTTGCTCTCTGCTGTAACTGTTGCATGGCTTCTTTCAGCGATTACGAGCTACTTTGAATTTAGTTATGAAGTGCAGCAACTCTTTGATGCTCAACTGGAACAGGCGGCCAAAGTCATTCTATCTGTCAGTAAGCATGAGGTAAAAGAACATTCAGAAAACAGTAATGCTTTTATCCCCAAAGTAGGGGATATTGAAATCGATAAAAAGGAATTTTTAGGTCATCCCTTTAAAAACAAGATAGCTTACCAGGTATGGTATTTACCCGACAAATTGATTACACGATCAGCCAGTGCTCCGGAAAATATTTTATCGAAAGAGAAAAGAGGGTTTAGCAACAGGCTTATTGATGAAAATTTATGGAGAGTTTTTTCCCTTTATGATAAAGACAGGACAATCCTGGTTCAGGTTGGTGAACGTCATGATCTTAGGGAGCAAGTGACAAACATCGTCGCTTTTGAAATGATGGTCCCCCTTTTTATTTTGCTGCCTACATTGACGGTACTTATATGGTACGGCATTGCGAGGGCTATGCGTCCCATGGACAGGCTGGCCGAACAGGTATCTTCGCGTAATCCTGAACACCTCGATCCCATCCTTTCAATGGATATTCCCCGGGAGGCTGCTCCTCTGGTCAATTCCATGAATAACCTTTTTGAACGCCTTTCCAGGGCCTTTGAAAATGAAAGACAATTTACATCAAGCGCAGCCCATGAGTTAAGGACTCCCCTTGCCGGTTTAAAAGCGCAGGCACAGCTTGCTTTCAATACTAAAGATGAGAGTGTCGGTAAAAAAGCATTGGCCCGATTGATTCAGGGTGTAGACCAATCTTCTCATCTTGTTACCCAGATGCTTACGCTGGCGCGCCTCGATCCTGAGACGGACCGACTGGAAAAAGAAGCTTTTTTATTGTCGAAACTCTTCTCGCAGGCGCTGGAAATATTTGCCCCCATGGCGCTGAAAAAGGAGATAGATTTTAGGCTTGTCAAAAATGAAGCTGCCACCATTCAAGGTGATAAAGACTCCCTTGCCATATTGATCCGTAATTTGCTGGACAACGCTATTCGCTATTCGCCTTATGGAGGAAAAGTGAATATCAGTCTCGGCAAAGAGAAGGAATATGCCCTTTTGAGGTTTAATGACAGCGGCCCCGGTATACCGGTATCGGCTTATGAAAAAGTATTTGAAAGGTTTTATCGCCACCTTGGCTCAAATGAACCCGGCAGTGGTCTCGGGTTGTCTATTGTGGGCAGAATCGTTAAGCTCCATAATGGAAAAATTGAGTTGAAAAAGTCAGACCTCGGCGGTCTGGAGGTTATTGTTCAAATTCCGGTCATTGCTTAAAATTCCCATTTTCTCTCCATGTCTTTTTAAGGACATAACATTTTTACCCAAAAATAAATATTTCTCCTTAAGGTTCTCTTAAGGTTCTCTTGTTACAATAAGCACATTATGAGGGTTTATTTTATAAGGGTGTGAAGGCTTATAACCATGAAATCAAATTAAGAGAGGGACACTATGGAAAGCTTTGGTACAAAAATCAGGAAAATCAGAAAAGAAAAAAGACTTACCCTGGAAAAACTGAGCAATATGTGCGGTGTTGACAGAACATATATATCAAAAATTGAATCGGGGAAAATTAAAAATCCCTATGTGCCGACACTGGAAAAAATTGCCAATGGATTACTTGTCGATGTTGAAGTTCTATATCCATTTAATAATTTTGCAAGGTATGCTTCTTTGAGAGATGAACTCCAGAGCGCCGGTCATAAAGTCCCTTTTGATGGGGATATGATTTCTGTTTTAGAGTCTCTCCGCGGACTTAGTGAAAAAAATAAAGAGTCCTATGATCGGGTCATGAAGGTCATCCAGGATTTATTGTCCTGTTTTAAATCAGCTGCATAGTTATTTTTTATATAAAAAATGGGATATCTTCTTTTTCTCTTTTAAAAAAAGTGTAGAGTCGTAAAAAATATTTGACTCAATGGAGTACTGCTAGTACTATGTCCCTTGTCATGTGACACTCTTGTTCTTAATGAGACAAAAATTAAGGAGGAAGCAAATGAGTCGGGAGACTTATGAAGAGATGGGACAAAACGTAAGGATTATTGAATTGATGATAAAGGGCTTTGCATCGGGTGGATTTGCTGTGCTGGCCTGGATTATGTTCTCCATGCATGTTTTGCATATGCATATTAACTTACCGACGGCTTTTATGTTTGAAGGAATCGGCATGACCATCGGTATCGTTGTCGGAGGGATTCTGGGTTCTTTAAAAATTATGTAAGTTTTTCTTTATGTGCAAGGTAAAAAGGCAAGCTCTGAAGCTTGCCTTTTTTTATGTGCGACGGGCAGAGCGTAAACTGCCGGGGCGCAAGTTCTCTATAGGCCTGGTTAGGGGAATGGTTATCTCAGTAGTCAGGTTTTAACGCGAGAGGGCGTTTGCAGGGAGTGGCTCCCTTTCATAGCCGATTTCTTAATCTTTATGCTTGTTAAAGCAGGTTTGCCGCCACTTCGGCCAGTTTTGAACGTTCACCTTTGGTAAGCGTTACATGGCCTGCAATCTTTTCCCCCTTGAAGCGCTCAACAACGTAGCTGAGTCCGTTGCTCGATGAGTCGATGTAGGGATTGTCGATCTGGTAAGGATCGCCTGTAATGACTATTTTTGTGTTATCGCCTGCTCTTGTAATGATCGTTTTTATTTCATGAGGCGTGAGATTTTGGGCCTCATCAATGATGAGGTACTGGTTGGGAATGCTTCTTCCCCTGATGTAGGTTAGCGGTTCTATCTCCAGCACACCCTGGTCCATCAGTTCCTTGTATCTGTGCTTCCCTTCACGCTTGACTTTCTGCTTGCCCGTCGACGCAAAGATAAGCTCCAGGTTATCAAAAATGGGTTGCATCCAGGGAATAAGCTTTTCTTCTATATCGCCGGGGAGGTAGCCGATATCCTTACCGAGGGGGAATATGGGCCTCGATACGAGAAGTCTCGTATAAATGCCTTCATCAATCGTTTTTTGAAGCCCTGCTGCCAGAGCAAGAAGGGTTTTACCTGTCCCTGCCTTGCCTGCCAGCGAGAGAAGCTTGATGGAATCATCAAGGAGAAGGTCAAGGGCAACTCGCTGTTCTGCGTTCCTGGGATATAGAGACCAGACGGGATCAAGGGTAAGGTTGAGTGGAACGACGGCGTTGTTCTCATATTTTCCGAGAGCTGAGTGCTTTTCATCGGCCTTGTCCACAAGAATGAAACCTTCATGAGGGTATCTGCCTGTGGGATCAACTTTAAGACTTCCCTTTTCATAAAAATTGTCTATTTGATCTTTTGAAACATTAAGCCGGGTAATGCCTTCATAGAGTTCAGTAATTTCTACCCTGTCCGTTTCATAATCACGGGCGGTTATCCCTATGGCATCGGCCTTGATCCGCAGGTTTGTATCTTTTGTTACAAGAACAACGGGTTCTTCATCGAGTTCCTTAAGCTCCATGGCGACGGAAAGTATCTGGTTGTCAGCCTTGTCGAAAATGAGTTCCGGCGGGAGATGATTCGTTCTGTCCGAAGGGATGAAAACCCTGATAGTTCCCCCTGTTTGCAAAGCTATCCCTTTATAAAGCGGACCTTTTGAACGGAGATTATCAAGTATTCTCGATACCTGCCTTGCATTTCTGCCTATTTCGTTTAAATCTTTCTTAAATCGGTCCAGCTCTTCAATAGCCACGATAGGGATAATAACATCGTTATCGTCAAAGGCGAAGAGTGAGCCCGCATCGTGAAGCAAAACATTGGTATCGAGGACGTAGTATTTTTTCAATGAATTAGCTGCCTTTACTTGTATTCGGGCTCAAACTCCATTTTAGGATTGCCCTTGTTCCAGAAGGGTGATATGGAACGGAGTTTTTCGATAATGGGCGGCAGGTTTTCAACAACGTAGTCAACCTCTTCCATGGTATTGTAGCGGCTTAAAGAAAACCTGATTGAGCCGTGGGCCGCTGTAAAGGGCACACCCATCGCTCTAAGCACGTGTGAAGGTTCAAGTGAACCTGATGTGCAGGCAGAGCCTGATGAAGCGGCAATGTTGAGGTCATTCATGAGAAGAAGGATTCCCTCGCCTTCGATGAATTCAAAACTGATATTTGTTGTGTTGGGAAGCCTGTTTTCCACGTCACCGTTGATGATTGATCTTGGCACGCTTTTAAGAATTCCCTTCTCAAGCCTGTCTCTCATGGCTTTGACCCTGCTATTTTCATCATCGAGGTGAACCCTTGCCAACTCAGCCGCTTTACCCATGGCAATGATGGAGGCAACGTTTTCCGTACCGGCACGCCTGTTTCTTTCCTGGTGGCCGCCTCTCATGAAAGGACGGAATTTGGTGCCTCTTCTTACGTAGAGAGAGCCGATTCCTTTGGGCGCATGGAGCTTATGCCCTGAAAGGGAGATCATGTTAATGCAGCTTTCCTGCATGTTGAGTGGAATTTTGCCTGCTGCCTGAACGGCATCGGTATGGAAAAGAACGCCCCGGTCTACAGCTATCCTTGCCATTTCTTCAACAGGGAAAATGGTTCCTGTTTCATTATTGGCCGTCATAATAGTAACGAGGGCCGTATCATCTTTAAGGAAATGAGCATACTCGTCCATATCAATCCTGCCGTGCTTGTCAACTTTCAGCTGAACGACGGCTATACCCTGCTTTTCAAGGTAGGGCGCCAGTGAAAGGATGGCCGGATGCTCAACCCTTGTGGTAATTATTTCTTTTCTGTCGGGATAGGCCTGAAGGGCTGAAAAAATAGCCGTACTGTTACTTTCCGTGCCGCAGCTTGTAAAAATGATTTCCGTATCATGCTCGGCGCCGATAAGGGATTGAACTCTCGATCTTGCTTCACTGATCTTTTTACCGACCTGGCCACCGAAGGTATGCATACTTGAGGGATTACCATAGAGCTCTGTCAGGTAAAGCTTCATCTCCTCAAAGACTTCAGGCGCCACACGGGTGGTGGCGTTATTATCCATATAAACGACTTCTCTATCCAAGGGGTCCTCCTTAGTTGATATTCTTGTGAAATTAGATCTGCCCGGTAAAGGCGGAAGTCTGACTAGTCTGTCTGAAGTTTAACGACTATGTCAGGGTAGACCATTTCTCTCAGCTTTTCTTCGATCCCGTCTACCGTGTAGTAGGCGCTCACGCAGGAAGAACAGGCCCCTCTCAGCGCTACCAGAACCTCGTTACCGCTGATATCTATAAGTTCTATATCACCGCCATCCTGGGCAAGCATAGGTCTTATTTCTTTATCGATGGTTTCCGTAATAAGGGCTATCTTCTGGAGATTGGTCATGGCCGGTTTCTTTGCAGCTGTCTCTTCCTTGACATGGACTTCCTGGCCTTTGAGCTTCCAGACATTTTCAATGATGTCTTCAATGGCGGGGTGACATGTTTCGCAGCCGCCGCCTGCTTTGGTATAGTTGGTTACCTCTTCTACCGTCTTGAGGTCATTTTCCATGACTGTTTTTTCGATGAGCTTTTCATGGATACCGAAACACTGGCAGATGAGCGGGCCTTCTTCTTCCTCGATAATCTTGAGGTCAATGCCGCGATAGTCTGCAATGGCTGCTTCCAGCGCTTCTCTGCCCATGACGGAGCAGTGCATCTTTTCCTTGGGAAGTCCGCCAAGAAAGTCTGCAATGTCCTGGTTGGTGATCTTTTCCGCCTCTTCAACGGTTTTACCGATAACCATCTCAGTCAGGGCGGAAGATGAAGCGATGGCGCTGCCGCAGCCGAATGTCTGAAACTTGGCGTCGATGATTTTTTCGTTATCATCAACTTTGAGCATCAACTTAAGCGCATCGCCGCAGGTAATCGATCCTACATCACCGACGGCATTGGCGTCTTCAATAACACCTACGTTTTTAGGGTGCAAAAAATATTCTTTAACCTTGTCTGTGTAATCCCACATTAGTGTTCCTCCAAAAATTGTATCGCGTTATTTTAATCATTGAACCTGCAAAAAGCAAGTTTTGTTCTATTTTAGATTCACTTCCAGGGAAAAGGTTTTAAAAAAAGCCCTTCGACGAAAGAGAATTTCAGGATAAAATCGATTAAAAGGTCCGGGGGCCGGAGATAAACGATTTTATTGAGAATAGGGAATAAAACTGCTATTATCGCCCTTTATGGATAAAATTGTTAAACTGTACAGGGGAAGAGTCATTGACCTGAACCTGGAAAAAGTTCCCCTCCCCGATGGAAGAGAGGTGGACCTGGAAATTATCAGGCATCCCGGGGGAGCCTGTGCGCTTCCTCTTCATGATAACGGAGATGTAACACTTGTCAGGCAGTTCAGGCATGCCGTGGGAGGATTGGTCTGGGAGGTGCCGGCAGGGCGTATTGATGACGGTGAAGATCCTCAGCTGGCAGCAGAAAGAGAACTGAAAGAGGAAACGGGGATTGCCGCGGGCAGGCTTGAAAAACTGGGAGAGTTTATTCCTACACCCGGTTTCTGTTCGGAAATCGTGCATCTTTACCTTGCCCGTGATCTGAAGGATTGCGAACAGGCGCTTGAAGATGACGAATACCTGGAAGTGGTGAGACTCCCCTTTGATGAAGCCATGAAGATGGTAGAAAGCGGTGAGATTACTGACGGGAAAACGTCGGTTTCCCTTTTTCTTGCGGCAGGCAGGATCAAATGTTAATTAGTATCCATCGGTCAACTATGGTGGATCAAATTTTGTTTTCAATTTGGAAAGGAGGGATTTTTTGCAAGGTCAAGGAAATCAAGGGTTTCGCCGAGTCGTACTGCTGTACGTCGCACAAGCAAATCTGAAGATTGACGCAGAGATTGCGAAAAAGCACCCTTTCCGGATGAAAACTAATTAATTTATCGTTTATATAAAAATGCTTACACAACTGCGTATCAAAAACTTTGCTATTATTGATGAACTGGAGCTCTCCTTTCCCGGTGGTATGATCGTTCTTACGGGAGAAACAGGCGCCGGAAAATCGATCATTATTCAGGCTGTTAATCTCATCCTTGGCGACAGGGCTGCGTCCAACCTTATCAGGAGCGGT
>JAOUBX010000062.1 GCA_029860075.1 Deltaproteobacteria bacterium
TGATTTATCCACTTTTTAAGATGATTTATCCACTAAGGACACGAAGGGTCACGAAGAGAGAATGTTTCCTAAAAATATTTACCTGAAATAAAAACACCCTCTTGTCAAGGGGACCGGGGGGACTTTCTAATTCGTTTTCATCGGTCAAGGGCGCTTTTTCGCAATCTCTGCGTCAATCTTCGGTTTTGCTTGTGCCATGTACAGTAGTACACCTCCGCGCAAACCCTTGATTTCCTTGACCTTGCAAAAAAGCCCTCCTTTCCAAATTGAAAACAAAGTTTGATTTATTATAGTTTCTGGATGGATACTAATTCAATGATTTGCAAATCCCCCCTCACCCCCCTTTACTAAAGTGGGGGATCAATGCAGCTGAGTGGATACACGTAAACTATTTTTTTCGTGCTTCAGTGGTTAAATCCTTTGGCTTGGTGTTAATCTGTATCTCATTATTCTTTCGCTCTTTATCCCGTCAATCCCGTTAATCCCGCCTAAAAACAAATCTTTTAATTCTTTTTTTCTTTGACAGGATTTACAGGATCAAATGGATTTTTAAAACCCTTAAAACTCTTTTTTCTTCTGACACTGAATTTAATACTTTCTTTTTTTCCGTGCCTCTGTATTTCCGTGCTTCAGTGGTAAAGTCCCTGAGTCAGTGTAAATCTGTGTCTAATCTCATTATGTCAACGAAGATAAAGCCTGATAGCCACTTTTAAAACTTTTCAGCTTTTGACTATCCGCAAGTGGGAGGTTTGCTGAGCTTCCTGAGTTTCTTCCGGCTCTGGTTGGGGTTGGCGTTTCATTTCATCGGCCACTCTGGCCGATTCGAGAAGGAGATAGGTTGTTTCCGAGGTGATATTCGTTTCATCGGTTTCAATATTATGCTGTATGCGAAAACGGCCCGAAGGCCAGCTCATCATTTCAAAGAAAGCGTCTTCACCCTGTTTCATATTATTCGACACGTGAACAATATTGCCGTTGCGCATGTATATTACACCCTGCTTATTATTATACCTGATGTCGACTCTCGCCGTTTTCAGGCCCATCTGAAGAATCTGCACTATTTCCGTTAAATGGAAGTCTTCAATATTTCCAATCAATCCCTTGGGTTCGGCTTTGTCTTCTTTATCCTGCTTCTCTCTTCCATTGCCGAGAAGCTCCCTTGTGCGAAGCATCAGTTCACCCATATCGAGAGGCATGCTCATATAACGGATGTGATCACCTTTAAAATGTTTAGGGAAAGCAGGATCGGTCATGACAAAAATAATGGGACAATTGCCGAAAAGCGGTATTTCATACATGGTGCTGAAGAAGTTTTTCAGCACTTCCCCTTTGAGCATCTGCACATCAACAAGCATGAGCCCGGGCAGTTCACGCTCTACATTGTCAAGTACTTCCAGGGCACTTGCCGCCTGGACAACATCAAAATCACCCATATCGACGCCTAGCTTGATGGCCCTTGAAATATTGGGACTCTCTTCAAAAACCAAAAGCAGCTGTTTATCTGTTCCCTTTCTCATCTCCTTATCGAGAACGGTAAGAAATTTCTCGGCAATCTCGGGGTCATAATCACTCCCTATGTGCTTGACTATCTCCCGGCGGGCCTCTTCATGACTATGGGCGGGCCGGTGCGGCCTTTCCGTCGTCATGGCGACGTAAGAATCGGCAAGATGGACGATTCTTGCACCGATACAGATATCCCTGCCGTGAAGTCCGCTGGGATAGCCGCTTCCGTCGTAGTTTTCATGGTGCTGCAATATGATGGAGTCCACGTTCCAGGGGAATTTGATCTGCTTCAGGATTTGTACCGTATTGTGGGGATGCTTCTTAATGGAAGTAAGTTCTTTATGTGAAAATGCCCGCTTTTCTTCCAGCAACTGCTGCTGAATGCTGAGCATGCCCATATCTCTTAAAAGGGCCGCTATCTGGATATTTTCCGCCCTTTCCTCTGACAGACCGAGCTTGAGGGCTGTTTTCTTTGAAAGGCGGGCCACGAGATGGTCTCTGTTAAAAAAGTAGCGGTTTGTTGCGCCGAAGATCTGCAGCATGCGGTCGGAAAAGCTCATGAAAAAGTCCTTGAAAAGTGAGAGCTGACCGCTGAGGGAGGTTTTGTTTTTAATAGTGCCCTTTAAATAACGGCAGAAGTCTTCCTTATTGAGACTGACGCAATCGCCGGAGCCTGATTCCGGCTTGACAAACATGACGTTCACGCCCGGCTTGAGGAGATCCACCATGGACTTAAAGGCCTCATGCTCTGTCTCGGTGAAATCTCCAATGACAAGGACCATGGCCACATGATCCTTTTTCAGGATATGAATGACGTCGAGCATGTCATGGGTGCTCAGAACCTGGAAGTCCTTGAGAAGCGACTTGTCAAAGTTCTCTTCTATCCCATCCTGCCTTTTAGAGTAAAGAAGTATTTTATTTTGAGACATAAGAATAATTTAGTAATTAGTGTCCATCCAGAAACTATAATAAATGAAACTTTGTTTTCAATTCGGAAAGGAGGGATTTTTTGCAAGGTCAAGGAAATCAAGGGTTTCGCCGAGTTGTACTACTGTACATCACACAAGCAAAGCCGAAGATTGACGCAGAGATTGCGAAAAAGCACCCTTTCCGGATGAAAACTAATTAAATACGGTTATATGCCCGATACAATGAAATTTTTTCCTGTATGGGCAAAGTTAAGATACTAAAAAAAACATTCAAAAAAAAGACATTTTCCGTCATTTGTAAAGATTTAGCGTAAAAAAACGCATAAAAAGCACCTTTCCAGGAGTGCCGCTCCCTTAAAGCACATAAAAACAAAGCAATATTAATGCCATAGAAGAGAGACGCTTTCAGATTGGGAGGCGGGAATATTTTTTGACAGGAAAGAACCCACCCTATTTGAGCGGCAGTCTGACCCTGAGAGGATAGCCGGGAATTATAGTGGAAAGCTTCTTTTTGATTATGGTGATTTCATTTTCACCTTCATCTTTCAGGTGCCTCACTCTGATCTCATTTTGCACGGCCCCGGCGCTATCCATATCTCCATTATTGATCGCTTTTTCCAGCTTTACATAGAGGTCAGGCAGGTAGTTTGCCCCGGCACTCACGTATCCCTTTGCTCCCAGCCCGACCCATTCAAGCATGGAGCGGCTTGTCCCTGCAAGGTAACAGGGAGTAGCTGAAATAAGGGACTCATCACCTGATGAATCCTTGATGGCGGCATGAGGCACAGCCTTTAATATATGAGCGGTGAGGGGATTATTGGTGTGCCTGGCGAAATTGTACAATATAAGTGGAAGTCTCGCCCAGGCGGCCAGTTCCTTAAAAAAACCAATGATTCCTGCTGCAGGCGCATTTGCATAATAATAGGGAGCCATAGCCACAATCGCATCGGCCCCTGATTCCCGGGCCCAATGGGCTGCCTCTTTTGCCTGCAACAAACTGTCGGAGGCTGTGTTAAAATAAATGGTTCCGGGAAAGTATTTTCTTGAAAGGACAAGAAGGTTTCTTCTTTCGGCGGGAAGCAGTGAAAAAAATTCCGCCGTTGTTCCATTTGCCAGTATGGATGAAACATTATTTTCAGCCAAATATTCAAGGTGAGCGGCTAAAGCCTTCTCATCTATCCTCGAGGCGGCATCAAAAGGTGTTGTTGGGGGAACTATCAAGCCGGGGAAAGTAAAACTCACTTTTTTCCTTTTTTAATACCTTAAAATTTAAAAGCCCTGTCCGGCTTTATTACCGGACAGGGCTTGACAATGCTTCAAAATGGCATTTATTAAATTACTCCCCATCTTTCCAGGTGGGGGAGTAATTTAAAAACCCCACCACCCCCCAGCATTGGCAATAATTTTATCACATTCATCCCCTGCTTACACGGCAGATATTGCTAAATATGCGACAGATATTGCTTTATCAGCAGTTATTATTGATACATTTGACACATTCAATTTTCCTCCCCCTTGAAGGACGGAAAGTATCCCAAGAAGCATCGCTTCCGACAAAACAGGCAGAGAATGTTTACGCTTACTTTTCCTTTAAAAGGGATTCTACGGTTTGTTTCAGTATCTCTTCATTAAAGGGCCGCTTCAAAAATGCATCGGCCCCGCCTCCGGCAAAATCCTTTTCAGAACTGGAAGCCACAATGGCTATAACAGGCATGGAACCCTGAATTTCCCCGGACCTTATCTTTTTTATGAGATCACTGCCGCTAATGTGACAGAGACTGACATCGATAATGGCAAGAACGGGACATTCCCGCTTTATGAGATTATAGGCCTTGTCACAATCGGAGTAACCGAGAACCCGGTAATCCTTTTCACCAAGTACTCTGGAAATAAGGCACATTTCATCGGCATTCCCCTCGGTTACCACAACGAGAGGAAGTTCTTCGCTGTCAGTATCTTTGAAAGAAGCATCCATAATAGTTTACTCCCATTCTATTGTTCCGGGAGGTTTGGAAGATATGTCGTAGACGACCCTGTTGACCCCCTTGACTTCATTAATAATCCTGTTGGAGATTCTCCCCAGAAGTTCATAAGGAAGGTGAACCCAGTCTGCCGTCATTCCGTCAAGAGAATTTACGGCACGCAGCGCAATGGTCTGCTCATAAGTCCGCTCATCTCCCATAACGCCAACAGAACGTATGGGCAGGAGAACGGCAAAAGATTGCCAGATCTTATCGTAAAGCCCTGCCGATTTTATCTCCTCCAGGACAATAAGGTCGGCCTCTCTCAGGATCTCAAGGCCCTCCTTTGTTACTGCGCCCAGTATCCTGATGGCAAGGCCGGGCCCCGGAAAGGGCTGCCGGCTGATCACTTCTTCAGGCATACCCAGTTCCCTGCCCAGTTCCCTCACTTCGTCCTTAAAAAGCTCCCTCATGGGCTCAACCAGTTTGAGCTTCATTTTTTCAAGGAGCCCCCCTACGTTATGATGGCTTTTTATGGTCGCTGAAGGGCCTTTAAAAGAGACACTCTCTATGACATCAGGATAAAGCGTGCCCTGGGCCAGAAAATTGATATCCTTGAGTTTGCCCGCCTCTTCATCAAAAACATGAACAAACTCGTTTCCTATGATCTTGCGTTTTTTTTCAGGGTCCGTCACGCCTTCCAGCTTTTTTAGAAAACGCTCTGATGCGTCAATTACAATAAGGTTAATATGAAAGTGTTTCCTGAACACCTCTTCAACCTTCTCACGCTCTCCCTTTCTCAGTAGCCCGTTATCGACGAAAATGCAGGTAAGCCGGTCCTTGATTGCCCTGTGAATAAGCACAGCCGTGACAGCCGAATCGACACCGCCCGACAGACCGCATATAACACCCTTATTTCCCACCCTGGCCTTTATTTCGGCACACTGGCTCTCGATAAATGACCCCATGGTCCAGTTCCCCTCGCAATTACAGATATGAAAAACAAAATTTCTCAGCATTTCTTCACCTGAAGGCGTGTGTACAACTTCAGGATGAAACTGGATGGCATAAAAGTTTTTCCCCCTGTTCCTCATGGCTGCAACAGGGGAATTATCGGTATGCCCAATGGGCTCAAAACCCTCTGGAAATTGCTCGATCCTGTCGCCATGACTCATCCATACCGTATGGGCGCCGGAAAGACCGGCAAAAAGATCGGTGGCATCATCAACGACGAGGCTTGCCCTGCCGTATTCTCTTTTAACAGCCCCTGCCACCCGGCCGCCCATAAGCTTTGTCATGAGTTGCATACCGTAACAGATACCGAGAATAGGGATGCCCATTTCAAATACGCGGCCATCGACAACAGGCGCATCTTCATCATGAACAGAGGAAGGCCCCCCCGAGAGGATGAGTCCCCTGGGATTCATCTCTTTAATTTTACCAAAATCGATATTGAATGGGTGAATTTCACAATAGACATGGCTTTCCCTGATCCTGCGGGCAATAAGCTGCGTGTACTGTGAACCGAAATCGAGAATGAGGACCATCCCGGAATGAATATCTGTCATTAAATTGTTTCTCCTTTATTTTCAGAAATGGCTTATATGTGGTAAATGAATTTTCCTTCCATGTCTCTATCGATGCCGAGGTCCTTGCCCCGGTTACAAAGGTCCCTGATAGTAATGGAATCAAAAAAAGAAGCAACCTTGCTGTTCAGTTCGCTCCAGATGGGAGCGGTTACGCACTCTTTACTGAATACGCATTCACCTTCCCCTTCTGAAGGCTTGCAACTCACCAGTTCAATATCACCTTCTATGGACCTGATAATGTCACCAAGCGTTATCTTTTCAGGCTCCCTGCCAAGCATATATCCCCCCTTGGGTCCACGTACCGTTTTGATAAAACCGGCCTTTTTGAACTTAATAAAAATCTGCTCGATATAACGGGGCGACATGCCCTGGCGCCTTGCAATATCGTTTACCTTGGCCGGAATGCCGCATGAATGATAGGCAATATCAAAGAGCGCCCTTACGCCGTATGTTATTTTTGTTGATAGTTTCATGACAGGTTCTTTAAATTTCAGCTTTTATATTTCTACTTTTTTAACAAAAACCTCTTTTGCAATTTCATGATCAATAGCAATACTCGTCTCGCCTATATCAAGAACGTAAGTGGGCTGCTTCTGGTGAAGCTTGACCACGGCGCCGGGAACGAGACCGAGTGAACTCAACCTGTTTAAGCGGTCATGGTGCCTTGGCGCAATAAAAACGACCCTGCCTCTCTCTGAGGGAGCAAGTTCCGTCACATTGAGAACAAGGGGTTTAACCTCCTTGCTGAAGGCCTTGCAGCAATCTCCCTTTGGGATAGGTTCACCATGAGGGCAGGTAGGCGGATGTCCCAGGAAAGTACAGATGCTGTCCGTCACTTCAGGCGTCAGAATATGTTCAAATTCACAGGCCGTATTTTCCCACTCTTCTCTTTCAAGTTCAAGAACATTCGACAGGAGCCACTCGGCCAGCCTCAGCCGTCTTACGACGCTTTCTCCCGTTTCATCACCGGAAGGTGTGAGTGTAATCAGACCATGCGACTCTTCAATGTATTTATCTTTAAGCATCTCTTCGAGAAAGAGCGCCGTATTTTCCACTTTCGATGCCTTAATGATCTCTTCCCGCTTTGCCGGTTTCCCCTTCTCCTTGAAGGTCCAGATCAGTTCGAGAATTTCTTCCACATCTTTATGCATAGATGTCTCCTTCCTGTTAGTTCCTCAAAACTTCCTAAAAAAATAGCAGACTAAAAGGCCACTTCAAGAGTCCTTAAAGTAAAGTTTACAAAACCTCCCACCAAAAGTGCAAAGGGAAGTATAAAAGCCGTCATCCAGAATGCCGTTTTAAAACCTCTCTCTTTTACAATCATAAAAAGATTGGCAATGCATGGAATAAAAAGTGTCATCGTTACAAGGCTTACCACCGTCTGGACAGGATCGAGGAGTCCGTCTTTTTGCAGCGCATAGAGCCCTGCGGCGCCATAATCTCTCCTTAAAAAGCCGATAAGGAAAGCCTCTGCCGCCTTGGGAGGAAGCCCCAGAAAGGTCTCGATGAGCGGCGCCGCCAGCCGTTCAACGACCTTGAGCAGGTTAAGCCGGTCCATAACAAAGAGTATCAGCGTTCCCAGGATGAAAAGCGGGACAGCTTCTTTCAGATACCAGTCTATCCTTGCAACGGTTTTAATGAGGATATTTTTAAGCTGGGGAACCCTGATGGGCGGCAGTTCATAAATAAAATCCGTTGCTTCCCCGGGAATAACACGGGCTGCCAGATAACCGACAAGAAAAAGCACAGCCACCACAATACCGAGCCAGACAATGAGGGCATTGAAGGAGACGCCCCCCAGCATACCGAGGATAACACCGAGTTGTGCCGAACAGGGTATGCCGAGAGCAAGAAGAAGCGTTACGATAATCCTGTCTTTCCTGCCGTCCAGTATCCTTGTCGTCAGTGTTGCCATCGTATCACAGCCAAGGCCGAGAACCATGGGAAGGACGGCCTTGCCGTTAAGGCCCATAAGCCTGAAGATCTTGTTTACCATGACGGAAAGCCTGGGGAGGTAGCCTGAATCCTCAAGAGCGCTGAAAGCAAGAAAGAAAGTGCCCACAATGGGAAAGACGATGGCGATGGCATAAGAAAGGGCCATGGTGATAAGTCCATAGTCACCGACGAGAAAATCCTGAACAATTTTAAAAGGAATCAATGTCTCGATGATCTTCGTCGACCAGGGATTGATATAGTTGCCGAAAACTTCCGATTCGAGGAAATCGACACAGGTACCGGCGCCGAAATCTCCCACAAAAAGATACATGGCATAAAGAACACCGACAAGGATGGGAATTCCCCAGATGTAATGCATCATGAGATTGCCAAGGGTGTTCCTGAAACCGCTTCTTTCCGTCATGGAAAGGGTAAAGACCTCTTCTATAATACCGTCAACGACTCTCATCCTGAGGCGGTTAATGATATATCCTGTCTTTTCTTTATAAATAGCGCGAACAGACCGGCAAATATCTTCAATTTTTTCAAGCGCATCACTGTCAAGGTTCTCGTGAAGCCAGTACTTAAGCGTCTCATCTCCCGCCAGAATCATGAGGGCAATGGAGCGGCCTGAAATATTTGCCGGGGGAAGATATTTTTCTACCTCTTTTACTGCCTTTTCGATACCTTCATCGTAGGACATTTTAAAGGAGGATTTTTTTGGCGATTCCAGGGCTTTAACCAGTTTATCCATTCCTTTTTTTCTTGTGGCCACCGTAGCGACGACATCAACACCGAGACGCCCTGAAAGTTTCTCTATATCAATCGTAATACCACGCGATTCGGCTTCGTCGAAGAGGTTGAGATCGAGGACAAAGGGAAGGCCCATTTCTGCAAGCTGAAGAGAGATGAGGAGTGATCTTTTCAGGTTTTTAGCATCTGCCACCTGGAGAACACGGTCATGGCTTTCATCAAGGAGGATGTTTCTTGTTACCTCTTCATCTTCCGACATGGGAAGAAGAGAATTGACACCGGGCGTATCGATAACGGAATAACTCTTCCTGTTCAGCGTCGCCTTACCCCTGGAAACTTCTACCGTCGTTCCGGGATAGTTGGATACGGTCACATAGCGGCCCGTAAAATATCCAAAGATAACACTTTTTCCTACGTTGGCATTTCCAACAAGAAGAATTTTCTCCATTCCCTCGTGGGAGGAGTCATTTTCGGGTCCGTGATTATGCATCAGCTCTCTTTTTTCGTCCCTTTGTTACAGGCACTGCAATACCCGTAGAGTTCAAGTTTATGAGTAACAACGCGGAATGAGAGCTTTTTTGCCACTTCGTCCTGTAAGTCTTCTATTCGCTGGTCTTCAAATTCGATAATCCTGCCGCAGCTCATGCAGATGAGGTGATCGTGATGTTCTTCGGGATCGACATGCTCGTACCGTGTCTGGCCGTCATCGAAGTGACGCTCGGCGGCAAGACCGCTTTCACTGAGCAGTTTAAGCGTTCTGTATACGGTGGCATAACCGATTTTGGGATTAATTTTCTGAACCATATGGTGAAGGTCTTCCACGCTCAAATGACCGTCACTTTTAAGGAAAGTGTTTATAATGTCATCACGCTGGCGTGTTGACTTAAGACCTTTCTCGGCAATAAATTTCTCAAAAACCTTCATCTTTCGATCATTCATAACTACCACACTTTTGAAATTGAAATTTGTTTTCAAAGCGTCGATTATAATGTGAACGGTCGCTGCAAGTCAACCCAACTGTTGAAGTGATTTTATTTGGAAAAGTAAAAAGAATTAATTTCCTGTAAAGGCCTTTATCGCTATTCCATGGAAAGGACTATTTTGGCTGCGGTGAAAGCATTTCCTTTAGGACCGTCATATTTTTCCTCATTAACCTGTGATAAAGTTCTTTTGAAGGGTCCCCCGTTGCAACAGGATCAAGCGCCCCTACCCTGGCGCCTGATTCTTTTGCAATAACCCTGACCCTCTTTTCTGAAAAGAGGGGTTCTGTAAAAAGCGCTTTCACCTTCTCCTTCCTCATCATGGCGGTCAGCCGCCCCATTTCCGATGCAGAGGGCCCTTCACCGGGCCTGTGATAAATGACGGAAACCACATGAAGCCCCGTATCCCTTGCCAGATAATCAAAGGCATTATGAACAGTAACGATTCTCTTGTCAGGGAGAGCAGCAACCATTGTTTTTATCTCCTCATTTAAGCGATTGAGGCTGTCGGCATATTTTTCACCATTTTTCATATAAATGGCAGCCCCCGCAGGATCAATGGCTGAAAGGAATTTTGCAATATTCATTACCTGCATGGCAGCCAATTTTGGACTTACCCAGGTATGGGGGTTATGCTCCCCATGATGAGGGTGGTCATCATGGCCCTCTTCTTCCTTATGAGCCCCCGTTTCAAGAAGGGGCAATCCTGACGCACTTTCAAGAAGGGTCCCTTTCGTCTTCCTCCCGGCGATAAGATCACCCAGAAATTCCTCGATCCCCAGGCCGTTAATGATAATAAAGTCGGCATCTTCCACCTTTCTCATATCACTTGGCCGCATCTGGTAATCATGGGGCCCTGCCTCACCGGCTATGAGACAAGCAACATCGATGCGGTCACTCTCTCCGACAACATTGAGCGTAAAAATATAAACAGGCAGAAAAGAGGTAAGCACTTTTATCTTTTTTCTCTCTTCACCGGACGCAGACAGAGGATTTACAGAGGCAAGCACAAAAAATAATACAGGAAAAAAGATTTTAACTTTATTCATCGGGGAATCCTTTATACTCTAAATAGACGATACACTTATTGACAGACATTTTTTACATGCTAAAATTAATCACATCACTAAGAGAGGTCTCGCTATGCTTAAAAAACTTATCATCCTGCTTATTCCCCTCATATACACCATTTCATGCGGCCCCATCCACTTCAAGAGCGGAAAGCCCTTCACCATGTCCCATATCGAAGCCATAAAGAAAGGGGAAACAGGCAAGGAAGATATTAAAAACCTCTTTGGAGAACCTCAGCTTGCAGGCAAAAATGATTCCCATCAGGACATCTGGTCTTACCTCTATATAGAAGCAAAAGTTCCCCTCAGGGGAGGCCCGTCAAAAGAGAAGTTCCAGAGAATGACCATTACCTTTGAAGCGGACAAAGTCAAATCGATAACTTACGAAATGTCTAAAGAAACACCCTGATTAACCCTTCCAGTAGCGAAAAGGGCCTGTATCGAGATGAATAAAGTCCGGCCCCGGATAATATCCTACACCACCGCCCTTTAAACTCATGGCAGCATCCCTCATAAGGTAGAGATCACGGCCGGGCAGCCTCACATCGACGGCCTTACCCAGAAGATGCAGGCTCTTTTTGGCAACCCCTGAAGAACGGCTTCTAAGATAAGCGTTACTCTCCGAAGACCGATAGCCCGATATGATGTGAAAAGGTTCTTTAGCCTCGATTTTTACCGATAGTCGGTAGAGTAAATCAAGCAATTTAGTGTCAATAGCCTTTACATCTCCCGAACGATGATCACGCATGATGTGATTAATGTCATTGAGAGGCTCTGTCAAGTATCTGCCCATGGAATAATAGACCGCGCTCAGCCTTTCTCCTGTATGCATATTATAGAAGGAGAGCTTTTTTTCATATGAAGGCAAGACCTTTCCCAATGCCAGGGCCTGCCCGGGGAAAACAAGGGAAGCGGCAGAAAGGGCGCCCGCTTTAATTAATCTGCGACGGGTGACTGCAGGACCGGGAATATTCGAACTTTTTTCAATCAGCATTTACAATATCTCACTTCTTCTCGGATTTGCTGCCCTAATATAGCAAATCAGGACAAAACCTTCAAGGTGCACTCTTTTTTATTGTTACCAACGATACACTTCTTTACGATTAGATCTTCTTAATTATTTCTGCTAAAATAAAAATATAATAAAAATTTCAGGCCTTAGAAAAAATCCATATGTTCAGAGTTACCTGTCACCGATTCCGGATAAGAAGCATTAGTCCAGAAACAAAAAGGAAGATTAATGCACAAAGAAGATAAACCTCTTAACATTCTCCTCGTGGAAGACCTGAAGTTCGACAGGGAAATATTCAGGAAAACCTTTGAAAAGTCGAAACTTCCCTGCAATATAACCGAATGCATTGATGCAGAAAAAGCGTTGGAACTGCTTCGCCGGGAGGACCCCAAATTTGACGTTGCTGTTATCGATAATACCTTGCCGGGAATGACGGGACTTCAACTCTCCCAGGCAATTATGGATAGTGAAATAGACCTGCCCATCGTTTTTCTGACAGGGACCGGGTCGGAAGAAGTTGCCGTAGAGGCCCTCAAGATCGGCGTAGATGACTATATTATTAAAGGCGGTGAAATTCATAAAAAGATTTTAGCCCGGCAAATCTATAAGACCGTTAGAAACCATCAGGAACGCATCAACCGGATAAAAGCGGAAGAAAAACTGAAACTCTTCGCAAAAGCCGTCGAAACAACCCATGTAGGCATTACAATTACCGATCGTTCCAAAAAAATCATTTATACAAATCCCTCTGAAGCCCTCATGCATGGATATGAAAGGACGGAGCTTCCGGGCATGGAATCATCAAAATTAGCGCCGCCGGAACTTCAAGTCACCATGACGGAAGAGGAAATTGAGAACATAAAAAACTGGAGCAGGGAGAGTGTCAATATAACAAAGGAAGGCTCTATTTTCCCGGTGCATCTCGTATCAGACGCAATTAAAGATGCCAATGACAAAACAATTGCCATCGTTACGGCATGCATGGATATCAGCAAGCGTGTAGAGGCTGAAAAGGCGCTTCAAAAGGCGCATGACGAGCTGGAACTGCGGGTAGGGGAACGAACGGCAGAACTTACGAAAACCAATGAAGAGCTGCAAAGGAAGATCCTGGAACAGAAGGATGCCAAGGAAAAAGAGCTTGCCCGGGAACAAATGTTTATGCGAATTTTCAATGCCTCTGAAGATGCCATTTTGATACTCGATGAAGATAGGTTCATCGATTGCAACGATGCAACCATTCGAATGCTCCGCGCCGATAATAAGAAATCAGTCCTCTCCGCTCAACCCTGGGCGCTATCGCCTGAACGGCAACCGGACGGGCGTTTGTCTTATGAGAAGGCAAAGGAAATGATTGCTCTGGCCTGGGAAAAAAACTTTCACCGCTTCGAGTGGACTCACAGACGCATCGATGGGGAGGAGTTTCCCGTTGAAGTGACACTCACCACAACACAGTTCAATAACAGACAAGTTCTGTATGTTACATGGAAAGACCTTACTGCCTACAAACTGGCCGAGGAGGAGAAAAAAAACCTGGAAGCCCAACTCCTGCAGGCACAGAAGATGGAAACTATCGGCACCCTGGCCGGTGGCATTGCCCATGACTTTAACAACATACTTTCCCCCATACTAATGTCTGCCGAATGTATTCTGGAGGACGTTAATGAGGGCAGCCATACTCATCAGGCAACGGAGATGATAATTGACGCATCTAACCGGGCCAGGGAACTTATCCAGCGAATTCTACTGTTCAGCCGTCATGGCAAACAGGAACGAATCATTCTGGAAATTGATTCCCTTGTAAATGAAGCTCTCAAACTGCTTCGGTCTACCCTGCCCACAACGATCAAAATAAAACAGGATATTCATCTTAAGTGCAACACGGTAATGGCCGATCCGACACAAATGTATCAGTTGATAATGAACCTTTGCACCAACGCCTACCATGCAATGCCGGAGAGTGGCGGAGTCATTAAAATAGAGCTTATTTCCTTTGAAGTTACAGAGGAAATACTGAAAGAGCTTAAACTGCCTCACGGAAAATATATAAGGCTGAGCATCAATGACACGGGACATGGAATGGATGAAGTGACAAAAGAACGTATATTCGATCCTTTTTTTACAACAAAAGGCGCTGATAAGGGAACGGGCCTCGGCCTCTCTGTTGTCCATGGCATCGTACTGAGCCATGGCGGAGAAATATCTGTAGAAAGCGAAGCAGGAAAAGGGAGTACTTTTCATATCTATTTGCCCCTGGCTGAAAAGAATGAAGTTTTAGAAGATTTAAAACCGCACAAAAAAAATATCAGAGGAAATGAAAGAATCTTATTTGTAGATGATGAGCCTGCAATTACCTTTGCCGGAAAGTCTGTTCTGGAAGGTCTAGGTTATGAGATAACAACAATGAATAGCGCTTTGAAAGCAGCCCGTTTCTTTCGCCGTAAAAAGGAATATTTCGATCTTGTCATCACTGATTATACCATGCCTGATATGACAGGTGTCCAGCTGGCCGGCAGTTTAAGGAGCATAAGACCTGATATCCCGGTAATTATTATCAGTGGATTCAATAAAACAATAGACAAGGAGAACATAAATAGCTTCCATATCGATGACTATGTCGATAAACCGCTTACGGGCCATTCTCTTGGCAGTGCCATCAGAAAAGTGATGCAGAAAAGAAGTGAAGAGGGGTGAAATAAACGCATCTCTTCATCCCTCATATTAACCTATTCCGACGTTCCACCTCTTCCTTCCTCCATGTGCCTTTTTGTTCTCCAGGGTCTGGAGGCAATAAAAAAAGCGGCAATAAGCGTCGCCAGTATCCAGTCGCGTCCGATAAGAATAAGAGAAGTCCATGTATAGCCTCCGTAGGGCTTTTTAATTTCATTATAAAGGTCTCCTACCAGTATGATAAGAAGAATGGCGGGCACAAAGAATTTAATAAGAAAAGACCACCATGTACCAAGCTGAATAGAAGAAACCTTATTTATGTGTCTTCTTACCATTTCCAGGTTAAAGAACCAGCCCACAAGGAAACATTCAAGAATACCAACAATAACCAGACCGTAATGGGTAATAAAGTGATCTACAATATCGAGCCATAAAAGTCCGGCCTGGGTTGTAAAAACGACGGATCCCACGAAACCTCCTATGGAAACGAAAGTTATCAGCTTGCCGCGCGTAATACCAAATTTATCCGATATGGCAGCAACAAAGGCTTCGATAATAGAAATAGAAGAAGAGAGGCCGGCCACAACGAGACTGAAAAAGAATATAGCTCCGAATATGTTTCCTCCCGGCAGCAAAGTCATGGCCTTGGGATAAGCCACAAAGGCAAGACCTATACTTTGCGATACCACATCGGATATTTCCTTTCCCTGCTTAAAAGCCATATAGCCAAGAAGAGAAAAGGTGGCAAAACCGGCAAAGAGAGAAAATCCACTGTTGATGGCAGCCGTCATAAAAGCGCTCTTGGTGATATTTGATTTTGCCGGGAGATAGCTGGCATAGGCAATCATGATACCGAAACCTAAACTCAAGGTAAAAAATATCTGGCTATAGGCATCTATCCACACTTTCGGATTGGCAAGCTTTGAAAAATCGGGTTTAAGGTAAGCCTTGATACCTATTGAAGCGCCTTCCAGGTTAATGGCCCATAAAACAAGGACGGCGGTGAGCACAAAAAGGAGGGGCATAAAAATCTTGTTTGCCGTTTCAATCCCCTTTTCTACACCGCGGTAAACAATGGCCCAGTTAAGAAACCATATAACGGCAAGCGCAAAAAAGATAGGGGTCCGGATTTCTCCGAAATTGGACGGAGAATCGGAAACCTTCAGAAATTCCTTAAAGAAAAAGTCGTTTGGATCATCACCCCAATAAAGATCAAATGAATAAATGAAAAAGTTAAGGCACCATGCAATCACGACGGTATAGTAAAGGACGATACCGAACATGACGAAGGTAACGGCCCACCAGCCGAGCCACTCCCACTTGCGGTTGATCTTGGCATAGGCTAAAGGTGCGCTTCCTATTCTTTCGTGGCCCACACCGAATTCAAGGAGCAGGAGCGGTATCCCTGCCGTGAGCAGGGCCACAATATAGGGGATAAGAAATGCCCCGCCGCCATTATCATAAGCCATATAGCTAAAACGCCAGATATTGCCGAGACCAATTGCAGAACCGACAGCAGCCAGAACAAAACCGAACTCGCTCTTCCACTGTCCCCTTTTATCAGACATAAATAAACCTCCGGAAAATTTGACTTGGGAGAATAAAAACGGGGAGTATTATCTATTTTTTACAGCTATTTGAAAAGGTTTTTTTCTATAAACCCTTTTTTTCTACGTCCACCATCCCCTTTTTCCTAAAAGGAACACCTTCCATCCTGAGCAAGTCTGCCTTTGTTTCAAGCCCGCCTTCTGCCGAATAGCCTGTCAGCAGGCCATTGGAAGCAACAACCCGGTGACAGGGAATAATGACAGGAATGGGATTTGCAGCCATGACCCTTCCAACGGCCCGTGACGCATGGGGGCTTTCCGCCAGCTTTGCCACCTCGCCATAGGTGAGGACTTCTCCATAGGGAATATTTCTGACCAGATTGCATACCTTTAAAAAAAAGTTGGAACGGCCGCCAAGGTCCAATATTAAGGGGCTGAAATCAGCTGCCTTTCCGTCATAGTATGAAAGCAGAAGTTGAAGGGCCTTTTCAGCATTTTTCCATCCTCCACATTTGGCAGAAGAACCATTGCCGGGAACAAAAGCATTTTTTGACGGCAATTGAACAGAAAGAATACCTTCTCCGCCATATTCAAGCAAGCCTCTTCCTGCAGCCGTATCAAAGTGAAGGTGTGCCACTTTTTCTACCTCTTCTTTCCTTAAGCGTTTTTAAAAGGTATCCCACTTCTTCACTTCTGAAAATATATGAAAAAAGCGTGTAGGTAATCATGCCTGCGCCGATTGCAGCGCCGAGAACAAATGCTTTCTCCAGATTGATACCATCAACTTCCCAGTTTCCGAAACGGCAGATACAAGCAGCCGCATACCAGGTAAAAAGAGACGCAAGGGCTGACTTTACGAATGAACTGATGACCGATAAATCGATAACCTTGCCCAGCCTTCGTCCTATGATGGCAATAAGTATAATAAGGTTTATCATTGAAGAAAGTGTCGTGGCAAGCGCAAGCCCTCCATGAAGAAGGGGCCCCATCAATATGATTGAAAAAAAGATGTTGGCAATGAGGCTGATAAAGGCCGCCCACACAGGTGTCTTCATGTCCTTCATGGCATAAAAAGCGGGCGCCACGACCTTGATGCCCCCCACAGCCCATATTCCAAGCGCGTAATACCTGAGGGCATCTGCTGTCTTTAGAGTCGTCTCATAATCAAATTTTCCTCCCTGAAAAAAGAGACTGAAAACGGGAATGCTCACAGCATAAAGCCCTGCCGCCGCCGGCAGCGTAATGAATGTAATGACTTTAAAAGAAAAGGTGATCGATTTCCTCATATCATCCAGCCTTTCCGAAGCTGCCTGTTCAGACAGGGTTGGAAGAATGGCTGTTGCCATAGAAATAACGAAGATGCCGAGAGGGAGTTGAAAAAAGCGGTCGGCGTAATAGAGGTAGGAAATACTTCCTTCAGGGAGATAGGAGGCAAGAACAGTCGTTGTAATAAAAACATTGAGCTGGTAAACGGCAACACCGAAAAGGGCCGGCACAATGAGAAGAAGTATCCTCTTTAGTGAAGGGTGGGAAAAGTTAAAGTCAATTTCAGGGAAATATCCCTCTTTTTTTATGAAGGGTATCTGTAGTAAAACCTGTGCTAATCCACCCATTAAAACACCTATTGCAAGCGCTGTAACGGGCTCCTCAAAAAAAGGGCCTGCCATGACAGCCGACAGGATAAGAGCAATATTAAGAAGAACAGGCGCGGCAGCGGGAGCGGCAAATTTTCCAAGTGAATTGAGCACAGCCATTGCCAGTGCAACAAGGCAAATGAAAAAGAGATAGGGAAAGATCAACCGGGTGAGAAAGACCGTTAGTTCCAGCGTCTTTTCATCCTTAAAGCCGGGCGCAATGAGCTTTACAATAAAGGGAGCAAAGATAATGGAAATAAGGACAACCGTAACAACGGTGAGGCTTAGAAAAGTAAAGGTTACATGACTGATCTTTTTTGCCTCACTCTTCCCTTCCTTAACAAGGGCCTCCTTGAAAACGGGAATAAATGAAATGGTTAGAGCCCCTTCGGCAAAGAGCCTTCTAAGCGTGTTCGGAATTCTAAAGGCCACAAAAAAGGCGTCTGTGGCAGGGCTTGCCCCAAAATACCGGGCAATCACCATATCACGAAGGAGTCCGAATATCCTGCTTAGCGCAGTAAAAGCGCCTACGAGAGAGGCCCCTTTTATAATTTTCCTGTTGTCAGACATTTGTCAGTTTAAATGGCAGGGCCTGTAACCCTTTATAATGATTGAAATAAAGCTGTCAATATGCTAAATATAAACATATATAGAGAGTAAGATAAATTCTATATTGATCATGGGAATAGTAATGTATTAACCATGAAAAAACAACTCTATCATATCAGACTGCTTTAAAGAGCAGGAAAAGTGTCTTCATAAACAATATAGCCGGCTTAAAGAACAGGAGGCTTAAATGGCCGTAAAGATTGGAGATATGCTTGTTCAGGCCGGGATATTGACCAATGAACAACTTGAAGAGGCCCTCAAGTACCAGGTCATTTACGGCGGAAAGATCGGCACAAATCTCATTGAGCTTGGCTATCTCGATGAAAGCACCATCGCCTCTTTTCTCAGCAAAAAGCTCGGCATCCCCTACGCCAACTTTTCCAGCCTTGCCAATATCCCTGATGATACAATACATTTACTCCCCAGGAACCTGGTCGAGAAATACAGGGTTGTGCCCATTGAACTTGAAAAAAACAGGCTTACCCTTGCCATGTCGGACCCCACCGACTTTAGCGCCATCGATGAAATTTCTTTTATGACCAATTTTTCTATTAAACCCATTGTCACACCGGAAGTGGACATAGTAAGGGCGCTGGAGAAATATTACGGAATCAAGAGAGACTTGCGCTATATTTCCGTCATTGAACGGGAAATAGAAAAAGAACTGGAAATTATCCGCAATCCTGAAAAGGTGGTTCAGGAAGAAGAACCTCCCCTTAAAAGGGACATAGAAAGAGAGGCCGAAAGGGAGGTAAAAAAAGAGAAGGAAGAAGAAAAACCGAAAGTTAAAGAGGCTGAGCCAAAAAAGCGGGAAGCAGCGCCTGAAATAAAAGAAAAACCCGAAGAAATCGTTGACCTTGAAGATGAGCTTGAAGAAGCTGAACTCATCCAGGAAGAAGCAAGAAAGGAACTCATAGAAAGATATTCCATCGATGACCTTTCAAGAGCGCTCGCCGAACCGGCTGACCGTGAAGTCATTGCCGATGTGCTTATTAAATATCTCTCTGCAGAATTTTACAGGGCCGCCCTTTTCATGGTAAGAGGGAATAATATCATCGGCTGGCGGGCAGCCAAAAGCAAAGACCTGATCCCCAACTTTGAAGCCCTTCAACTTTCAGCTCAAGAACCTTCCGTTCTTAAAACCGTTTCCGAAGGAAAGAGTTTCTATCTGGGACCGATTACCAAAACGGGTGTTAACCTGCAAATGATTAACGCCCTGGGAGGAGGAACCCCTACAGCAACGCTGCTTGTTCCCGTTGTCATTATGGGAAAAGTGGTCAACATCATCTATGTGGAAGGCGGCGCAAAAGAACTGGGTGATACAGTCGTCGAAATTCAACGGCTCGCCAACAAGGCTTCCATGTCATTTGAAATCCTTATCTTTAAGAACAAAATTATGATGACCTGATGAATGTAATGAAAGATTTTCAGGATCTCTCCCTTCCGTCAAAATAACACTTTCACTTGAATATCAAATAGATATGGCTTCCCGGTTGGAACAGGGAAAAGCAAAATAACCTGTTTTAAATCCCCCTTAATCCCCCTTTACAAAAGGGGGAAATTAAGTTCCTCCCTTTTGTAAAGGGAGGTCAGGAGGGGGATGGGTTATTTTTTTGATACCCTTCCCCACCCCAAGCCTCTACCCTCAAGGGGCATCGAGACCCTTGAAAGGGAGGGGGGTTTTAAATTTCTGCAAAATCCTAACCGGACACTACCGGGTTGGATTATGGTTTCCAGGTTTAAACATCTTGACAGAACCAATTGTTATTTAACCCTCACACCTTGACATCCAAAAAGGGCATGCCCAGCCGCTGCCTCTTATTCTCCCCCTTGAACTGGACAGACTTCCTCGACGGCACGTCCCCCCGCTCCCCTTCGTGCCGGGCCTGCACCTTCGCCGCCATACTGCTGCCGTGCATGAGGGTATGCTTACCGAAGCGTTTTGATAAAGCATCGACAACATCGTATATCCTGCACATTTTGTCTATCCTGACGCTGTCCTCAAAAAGGCTGAACTGGAGGGTTCCCGCAGCTTTAAGGCCACCGAGAATGACCCCCGTCGAACGATACAACCTGCCCGGTCTGAAGGTACGGTCAAAACCTTCCTTGAGCGGCCCCAGCATATCGGCAGGATAAGCCGTCCCCCTGGAAAGCTTTATTTCCATACCGTCGTGAGTAAAATCCTGACCTTTCAGAAAGAGGGTGAGTTTAGAGGCAATCAGATTGTGCCTTCTCGCCTTTATGCAGGCCTTTTCCAGGTTTTTCGAAAGCTGGGCAAAGACAAAGGGGGGATCATCCGACGGTGGTGTAAAAGTTTTGCTCTTGCCGACAGACTGGTAGCTGCTTTTCGATTCAGTCACAACGGGGTAGACGCTGTGACCTCTTAGCTCCTGCCACACCTCGCAGTAAGGTTTGGAGAGGTGTCTTTTTATAAAGGCCTCGTCCTTTGTGGCATAGTCGAGGGCCGTCCTTACGCCCAGCTTGTTAAGAAGGGCCGCCGTATTGGAGCCGATCCCCCAGACAGCTCTCACGGGAAGTTTGGAGAGATAGCGGTGAATATCCCTGCCGGGAATCACCGTAAGCCCATTGGGCTTTTCCCATTTGGAAGCCACCTTGGCAAGCACCTTCGATATGCTCACCCCCACGGAAACGGTAATATCAAGCTCCTTCGCTACGGTCTCCTGTATCTGGCGGGCAATCTCCCCGTAGGAAGTGTGGAAGGTCCTCCTGAGCCCCGTAATATCGACAAAGGCCTCGTCAATGGAGTATTCCTCCACGTCCGGTGAAAAGCGCCTGATAATATCGAATATCCTCACTGAAAAGAGGCTGTAAGTTTCGTAATCGGAAGGGAGGCATACAAGATCAGGACAGATTTTCTTCGCCTCAAAAAGCCCGATGGCCCTTTTAATCCCCCTCGCCTTCGCCTCATAGCTCGCCGCCGCCACAATCCCCCGCTCCCTCCCTGTCGCAACGGGCTTCCCCTTGAGCGATGGATTAACAGCCTGCTCGCAGGAGGCAAAAAAGGCATCGGCGTCGATGTGGAGGATGGCTCTGGGCCATGAGAATATACTGAGTGGGTGGTTGGGCATGATGGAATCCAATATTTTTCTCGCGCAAAAGAGTTTATGCCCTGTGGGTACCAAGGGGACAAAGTTTGAAATAAGGGTTTAAAATCCCCCTTTTATAAAGGAGGAGTTTAAAGTCCCTCCCTTTTGCAAAGGGAGGTTAGGAGAGATTTAGAGGTAGAATAAAACCAGTAAAATGTATGAAGCTCTTTATTCCACCCTACTCACCTCAAGCCCCTTCTCCCCTTGCTCTTTCGCCAGGTGATAGACACGAAAAGTAAAGATAGTATACATAACTCCCAGCACTGAATAGAGTATGTTAAGCATGTTACCTGGAATAGCCAGCTCTCTAAAAAAAGCCCCTAATAAATAATATGAACTATCAATAATGATAGCGAGAAACAAATAGCCGCCAAGTATCGTCCACATATATTTTTTAGTACCAGCCATACTATCCCTCATTGCATCTAATGGAGACTTATTATTCAAAAGCAGTTCAAAGGGTGCAAATGAGTAACGTGCAACAAGTATGATCCCAGGGATAATAAGGAGCAGGAATCCCGCCATAGTGACAAGTCCAACGAGAACACTCAATAAGACAAATGGCATCCAGAATTTAGCACCCAATCTCCAAGCCGTTTGGACATCTATTATTTTACCGTCAACAGCTGATGCTATGTAAAATATGGTACCACCTGTATAAACAGGATAGACCAGAAAGCCCCAAAGCGTCGGCGCCAGTTGCACCGATAAATCTGAATTTTCATTAACAAAGTAGTACCGGTAAAAAGCATCCAATATTTCTACAGGGATGAAAAGCGGTAAAATAATCATTCCTATAGCCATATAGTGATTTCGGAAAAAATTCCAGCTATCAAGTAATAAGTTTTGCATTAATGCTCCTTCCTCCTCAGCTGCACATCATCAACATCAAATTCATAAACTAACTTGCCTTCACCAAAATCATGGTCAACAATTATTTCTACAATCTTTGGACCAGTCCACGAAAGCCTGATTAAGGGATCATGGTAACCTGCACCGGGAACTAATTCATTTGTAAGTATAAAACTGCTTTTTTTCTGACCTTCTATGGAAAGATAATAATTATTAGAATCTTTATCGTATAAGATTCTTGCTGTGAACTTCTTATCAGGACTGGAAACTTCTCTTATTACCTGCTCAGGAAATTTGAAGTTAGTACTTTCATAAAATATTCCACTCATATTTAATACATCTCCAAAGAAGCCAATAGAAATACCAATAACCACTGCAATAACGTGTGTCACTATTTTTAAAACGGGCTTTTTCATTTAAACTCTATATGTTAAAAAAATAATTACCCCTTACACAAATTAGCAAAATCCTCTAATGGTTCCGGCATGCTGTCAGAAAAACCACCCGGCCAACCTGGCCCCTTAAGTTTAGTATCTGTATAAATGTGCCGGCCTTTTTCATCAAAATATATCCTTTTTTCCAATTCCGTTCCGTTTGCAGCCCGCCTTTGAAGAAAAGAAAAGCGTGGTACTCCATGCTCATCATAGTAATACCAGGCTTCTCCGGCAGAATCACCAGAGCCTCCTTCAAGAACGTATTTTCGAACTTTACTATTTTTATCCCTGTATATGGTTCCCAATATTACAAATGAACCGCCATAGAGTTCACAATTTTGGGACTCCGCTTTGTAGGATTTTGATTTAATAGCTGATTCAATTTCATTATACAAGTTGCGTACTTTTATAATTTCCGGGTGATTTATCCAGTTTTCCTTGTTTATTTCTGCCGCTTCCGGCATTCCTGCAAAAAAGACTAAAATAATTAAAGCTTTTAAAATTATCTTCATATTCCCTTTCCTATCTTTTAGTTATCTGGCTGTAATTGCCCTATCACTCCAACCTACTAATCAAGTGGCTGTACGCATAGCCTCTGATATCTGACAACCCTTCAAAATCCTCTTTGTCATGAAGCCGGTAAACATCCGTTTGGTACTCTGCTAAGGTTTTGTTTAACATAATAATGTCGGTATTACTGTGTCGATAGCTCATACAACTTCCGAACGGTTTTCCAATTTCGGGTCGTTGCCTCTACACTTAACTTTGATTCTAAAAAGCTATTGGATAACTTGCTTCGCCCGTAGCCGTTGGGACAATACAAAAAAACGACACTGCCATTAACAATCAATCTCTCCGGCAACTTTGCGTATTTCATGAGTTCAATAATTTTAGACTCCTCCGGGACTGACGATAAAAAGGAGATCAAAATCTTGCTGCCATTTTCCTCCAGGCTCGCTTCCTCGAATGGGCAGCGATTTATGATTTCCTCATATTCCTCTACCCGCCCTATATGAACAGGAACATGAAAACCATATTCTACTTCTATTGCACTTTCAATTGCTGACTTTATTCCCCCTGTTTTCTTTTCACTGCTGTCAAATATGACATTCCCGCTTTGGATGTAGGTAATAACCTTTTCATAGCCCAAGCCGTCATAAAGGGCCCGAAGGTCGGCCATTTTTATTTTCTTTTGACCACTTACGTTTATACTTCTTAAAAGAGAGATGTATTTCATGCAATTAACCTATCATGGCTGCCAGAAAAACATCTTATATGAATCAGGTTTGTGAGCCATAAAAGCCCCCTCTTCACATTCATAATAGACATATGCATAGGTTTGCACCTGACTTTCCGGGAGATCAGGCGGCCACCAGGAACGATTTATTGCCGGACCACGTACCTCAAGTGGCCTGATTTGATGACATGAGGTGGGTACTTTCCATTTTTCTTCCTTATCAAACTTCCACATGAGGATACTCTTGTTTGTATCGAGATCATGAGTTTCCTTTATTTTATAAGACGTAGCAGGCAACCAGGCAGGAATCCATCCACGTTGAATTGCACCGGCTTCTTTTGCTTCAGACAAGTCTTTATAAACCTCATCAACAACATCAGAGCAGGCTATCAGCCCAAGCAGCAATATAAACAATATTCCATATTTTATCATTTACACAAAAGTCTGACACTTCCAACGACTAATCAAGTTGCTGTGCGCATAGCCTCTGACATAGGGACTCCAACAGGATATGACTGAGGCAATAAATTACCCTGCTCATCAAACTCGCCAATAACCTCCCCTTCTGATATACCGATTTTAATATCGAAAAACCTTTCATCATTCGTCTTGAGATTTTTCATTTCTTTTATTATTTCATCTGCTACAAGTTTGCCCTCTTCATCAGGTTTTAAATAAACATAAAAAGGTGAAGAACTCGAATAATTCCACTGGCAATCTTTAAATGAATTTAATAGATCCCTGATAATGGGATAAGTCTCTTCATTAAATCCCCAACTATCACCGATATATATATATAATCCGTAATCTTGTTGAATATTTTTTCATTTGTCTTTCTACTTTTTTATTTGGTGGGCTGAGCCCACCCTACACTACTGAGGTATTAACCTTTTTTACAAACTCATCGATGAGGGTATTTGTTTTTTTCATCTATTGAGCCCAGTATTTAAAGAGATTGTTGGAGTTTATTCCTCTCACACCAAACTAGTGCTATTGACGGTGTATATCATCATGACATACGGTACAAACAGTGATGAGGTTACTTTCAGTGTTTTCACCTCCATCGGCATGAGGTTTAACATGGTGTAATTCAAGATGTCGTGGGTCGGACCTATTCCACTCTTCATGTGACCAGTTACACTTTGTACATTTATAATTATCTCTTCGAAGTACTGCCCTTTTGATAGGGTCAGGAATATGACGATCATGTTCAGGGCTTTGTCGATCCGCTTCGAGAAGGTAGACACCTACCTCCAGATCAGGACGTCCTGTATTTTTTGTAACAACAGGCCAACCGAATTCCGTTCGAAGCTCCCGTACCCTTCTTGCCCATTCAGATCGATCTTTCGCCAAGTACCTTAACTCTTCACCCGTGATATTTTTCCCTACATTTTTTCGGAAGAATTTTAATATTTTATCTCGTACGGAAATATTTTCCCTCCTAATTTCATTTGCTAAATTCCAACGGTGAGCTGCATCTCTATCTTGCTCTTTAGAAAGTAAAATATAATCAGAAGGTCCCATAGATTTTACATCTATACCATCAATAGGGAACTCTCCTTCAGCCAACATCTGATTTGCCGTCAAGCCACTTACAATAGACCAACCAAATTGTATTTTTAATTCACGAACTCTTCTTGCATATTCTTGAATACCTGATACGACAAGCAACTCATCTCCACTAATAATGGTACATGGATATTTTTTGAAATAATGCAAAATTCTATCCCTTGCATTTCGTGCAATATCCTTGGGTATTAAAGATTTTCCCAGATCACGTAAATGATGAAAGCAAGGAACAAGGCTAAGTACTTTTCCCCTCAAATCATCTGATTTGAGTTCATTCTCAAAATTTACTAATAGCTTTTGGAGGCTTTTTAATACTTTTTCAGACTTCATCTTAAACCTTCTTAGTTTATTTCTCTTTCAGGAAAGAATGAAGCTTTTCACTGAGAGCTTCTCCTTTTCTTACTTCACATGTCCATACAACTAATACGCTCCACCCCAGACTGTTTAATTCTTCTATATTTGCTTTATCTCTTGCTATATTTTTGTCCAACTTTTCATCCCAAAAGTCTTTGTTACTATGGGGACGTTTAGACCTTGGGCAGTTCTCGTGCCCATGCCAAAAGCAACCATGAATAAATATAATTTTTTTATGCTTAGGTAGAGTTATATCAGGATTTCCAGGTAAATCCTTTCTATAAAGCCGAAACCTGAAGCCCATTCGGTGAAGTATAGATCGTACTATTAATTCCGGTTTCGTATCTTTGCCGCTCACATGCGACATAATTTGGCTTCTTTTTTCTTTTGAGAAAACATCCATTTTTCATGTTGTTGGTCAAGCAATATTCTGATAACATCGGCAACACGTGCAGCAAGCAACGGGGGAACAGCATTGCCAATTTGTTTAGCAATTTCAACTTTTGACCCGAGAAAATGAAAATCATCAGGAAAACTTTGAAAACGAGCAGCTTCTCTGTGAGTAATCGGTCGGTGTTGTTCAGGATGTAAATAACGTCCTTTTTCAGGTTTAAAAAACTCCGTCCGTACTGTAACAGCCGGTTTATGCCACCAAAGTCTACCAAAAAGGTCTGTTCCCCCTGATTTTTTTCTTATCCAGCACTTTGGTGTTAATTCCGGTGCAACTCGCTGTAAATCAAATCGATTCATTCCTTCTTCAGGGATAGCTCTGTAGCGCTTTTTACTTAATTCTGTAGGATTTCTCCCAAAGTGCAAATCAAGTGGTGGGGGAACATCTCTTATTTCCATACCTACGGGAGAAGGAAGATCACCAATAGCATCTCTAACGGTTTTCCATTCTTGAGGTTTTTTAAGATATTCTTCCTCATTCTCTGGAAAGGATAACTGTTTGCCATTTTTATTTAATTTAAAATGAGTTTTACGAGGAGGAAATAATATAGAAGGGTCCGTAAATTTACAGCCGATAATAAAAGCTCTTGTCCGCGTTTGAGGAACACCATAATCAGCAGCGGATAATTTATCCTGCCATACTTTAAAACCTAGAGATTCAGCCGCACCAACAATCTCACCATGTTCAAAAGTTCCAAGTAGTTGAGGTACATTTTCCATAACAAATAAGGAAGCATTACATCTTTGAACAACTTCCAAAAAGGGCCGCCACAACTCTTTTCTAGGATCATTTTCACGATTTTTATTAAGCAAACTAAAACCTTGGCAGGGAGGGCCTCCTATAACCACGTCAGCTTGAGGAATTTCAACTTTTTCACTTTCAAGTATCTCAACAATATCACCCACAATACAGTGATCCCCCAAATTTTCATTATAGGTATCGACACAGAATTTATTAAAATCATTAGCCCAAACCGCCTGAAAAGGTTGTCCAAAATATTCTGAGAACCCCAAGGACATTCCCCCGGCACCAGAGAAAAGATCAATCAGACGGTATTTTCTACGGTGAGATTTGAGCAGTTGCCCGGAACAACGCGAATGGTAAGTTAATTCGTCTTCTCTAAGTATGAAAGCCTTATCTAGCTTAAATGTATTATTGTTAAGATCATACATATTCATAAACCTAAATGTGATTCTAGCATCGACGACATTTTTTTCATATGTGTATTTTTTAAATCATGAACACAGAAAAAGCAATACCACACATTTAACATTTCTTTTTGTACCAAGGCACCAAAATTTCCCAGCTGCAAGTTCCCCACCACCGCCCCCCAGAATCAAAAGATTGCCGTGTCGGTCGAATCGACCTCCTCGCAATAACAGCAGGGAGGGCAATCGGTATTAATCAACCACTCATCCACACTCTTTCAAACTCACCTTCAGCTTCATTCCAGTAAAAGAAGGAATTAACGCTTCCAAAGGTAAAAAAGTCAATGGCCGGATTTTTCAAGGTTAACTCTTCTGATTCACCGGGAGAACATTCAAAATAGCCCAGACCACAGGCGGTTTTATACTTACCTGCCTTTACGTCGGTAATGCCCATCACTTCAATCCAGCTTGTTCCTTCCAATTCACCGAGTTGATACTTTTCATAGCTGTCGCCATGTGAAAGAAGCACAAAAAGTCCCATGGAATCCTTATTATCATTCATAAGAAGAAAGGCTTTATCTTCATTTCCATCACCATTGAAGTCTGCAACAACAGAAAGGTAGCGCTTTTCATCTTCATCACGCCACATGAATTCATTGCTTGTTTCCTTTTCCGTGGGTAACCTCCAACCCTCTGGAAGTGATGGTTTCGCCATGACAGAGAAGGTTATTGATAGAAATAAAATGATTAGTATGAGTCCCACCATTTTTGATTTATTGTTGAGAATAAATCTGACTACTCCTTTTTTTATATGCATTTTACTTTCTCCTTTCACAGGTATAGTTCATTAAACTTAAAATTCAAAAGATTGTCATAGCAATGCCAATCTACCCCTCCTCGATACGAGCCGTATGGCTAACCTCTACCACAGGGCATAAACCCTTATCAAGGAGGGGAACTGTTTGTTCAACCCAAAGATAGGTAACACTTTAACCTATGGACATGGGTAACACTTTTTGGGTACTGGTTTAGGTTCTACTTTACCAAGTTTCATATTAATGACTCCAATTGGATACTTACCAAAGCAAAG
>JAOUBX010000063.1 GCA_029860075.1 Deltaproteobacteria bacterium
TGAAAAGCTAAAATCTGTTTGCAATCCCCATAGAGATAGAGTATAGATGTAACATTAAATCCAGCGGCTAAGTTCAACCTCATTTTATCTGTTAATGCCGCTGGCACTACAGATAAAACGCTAATTGATATCAAGTTTATGTAATAATCATCCTGCCACAAGGCTATGTTAGATGGAGTAAATCAAGTATAGGAATTTTCAATAGTGGAAATCCTTGATCTAATTGGAGGCTCTGTTTCTGGATCAATATGAACATCAATAATTGTCGGCATATTAGATGCGATAACTTTTGACATTAATTCTTTGTTAAGTTCTCCTGGCTTTGTAATCCGGATTCCTTGAGCCCCTATTGATTCGGCCATTTTTACAAAGTCTACATTCTTGTACCGTGATGAAAATCCCTCTGGTGTGGATAGCAATTTTTTACCATGATAAATCATTCCAAATTGGGAGTCATTAAGTATTATCCAGATGACAGCCTTATCATAATTAACGGCCGTAGCCACCTCCATACCATTCATCAGGAATCCACCGTCTCCGACAATGGCGACAACCGGCTTGTCGGGGGCTGCAAACTTGCCGCCTATAGATGCTGCAACACCGAACCCCATTGATGCAAATCCTAATCCTGTAAAAAAGCTATAAGGTCTTTTTATTTCAAGGTAATGTGTTGCCCAGGCCCAGTTGTTTCCTATATCGATGAAGAAAATTGTATCGTCAGGACAGGAATCGTTAATATCTTGCATTAACCGTTGTGGCAAAATAGGAATTTGATTAGAAGAAAGTTTATCAGGCTCAATACATCGTCTGTGTTGCTTTTTAAAAGTGACAAATGTTTGAAATCTCTCTTCAATTTTTTTTTCTATGTTTTCCTTTTCTTTTTTCAGTTGTCTTTTGATCTCAAAAAGCATTTCAGTAATAGCCGCTTCAGCATCACCTACAAGGGCAACTGTAAATGGATAGTTATTTCCAATTTCATGCAAATCGATATCAATTTGAATGAGCGCTTTAGTTGGCATCAAACGACTATCCCAGCCATGTGTTCCCCATTCATTAAAGCTGGTACCGATTGCCAGCAATCCGTCTATTTTTCTTATATCTTTTCCATTCAATAAATATGCTGCTGAAAGAGGTGTGCCTGCCGTACCGAAAACGCCAAGAGAAAGAGGGTGATTTTCAGGAAAAACACCTTTGGATTTTGGTGTAGTGGCAACAGGTATCTTAAGCCTTTCTGCTAATTGAATTAACTTATCTGCCGCTCTTGAAATGGTTACGCCATTTCCCACCAAAATAGCCGGGCGTTTGAAGGATAATAGCAGCGCCACCGCTTCTTTAACACTCTCCCTGTCAAAGCATACAGAGTTGGGGATGAATTTCTCAGCATCAACGACGTCATTCTTCACTTTATGGTCCATCACATCTACGGGCAGGTTGAGATGAACTGGTCCCGGCCTTCCCGTTAAGGCAAGGCGTAAAGCCTTCCTCATCATAGTTCCTGTCGTTTCTGCATTGATAATCATCGCATTATGTTTAGTTAAGAAGCGAAACATTTCAACGACATTGATTCCCTCATAGGTAGATTCCTGAAAGGCGCCTTTGCCGAAAAATTTGGTGGATACCTGGCCTGTTAAAGCCAATACAGGAATTGAGTCGGCAAATGCCGTTGCAAGGCCGGTAACCAGGTTTGTTGCACCTGGACCTGCTGTGGAACAGCAAACCCCTAGCTTTTGACTTACACGGGCATATCCGTCAGCCATAAAAGCGGCTCCTTGTTCATGCTTGGTTACGATTCCATTAATTTTCTCACTATGGTGTATAGCAATATTCAATGGCTCAAGGACACCTCCCGGAATTCCAAAAACATACTCCGTTCCAATTTCTTCCAGGTGTTTTACTAAGAGTTCTGATGCTTTCAATGAGTTTTCTCCAATAGAATTTTATTTAGCTTTAATGCTGCATCCATTGCCGTCATTCCTGTATGAATTCCATAATTATGAGCTATATTATTGACGGCAGAAATTATTCCAGATTCATATGTGTCTCTTCCATTCCCAATGCATGCACTAAATGCATCTACAGTTGCTGCCGGTATGCCTTCTTTCTCAAAAATATCCAGACCTTTAATTCCTGCATTTTCTTTGCCCTTGCCGGCATCATTAAATATGGCAGCGCCAGGTGAGAACTTTAGCATATATCTGGCTGCCGATTCTCCACCATGTGAGCCACATAGAATAATGTTACTGCCTTGTGTCGCATCCATATAAACTGCTGAATCCATGGTCACGATGCTGCAATATTGATTTTTTAAAATAACATTTATCATTTCAGAGTGATTGATCCAATAGGAAAGTAAGTTTCTTTATCCTAAATAATAACGATAATTCTTCTTTAATCTTATTCAGTTGAATGGTTTTGTCTAAGTTTAAAATACTTACGGAAGTCATGTTGCTTTTTTTGAACAAGTTCCATGAGTTATTGCTGGAGGGATATTTAAGTCACAAACCCAATCGCCTGACAGGGCATTTACATTTTGATAGGTAATAAAGAAATCCATGTCGTATAAGATCAGGATTGCTTTCCTAAGAGCTTCTTGCAAAGAATATAAAAAGTATCTTTTTTCTTTCGAATATGAGTTTTCTTTAACACGTTGTATTTCGGCTTCATTGTTTATATGCTTCAAAATTTATACTGCACATCAAATGTATAACTGACACCTTCTCTCGGGAAATCGTTGTAAACCTTCAGGGGAGCCGGATCTTTATAATCTCTATCCAACAGATTATGAATAGAAGCTCTCAGAGAAAGATCCTCAATAAAATTTTCTGCAATAAGAGTCAAATCAACGAGCTCATAAGCTGATGAAGACGACCTTGGGTCGCCGGAAGCCCTTGGCCTTTCACCATGAATATGGATATTAGTATTAAGATTTAAATAGTGACCTAAGCCAGTATTTATTCCAATATTAGCTTTGTTGGCCGTAATATCAGGAAGCCTTGCCCCGGTATCATCATCCTCGCTGTTTTGGTGTGTATAGTTCAGGTAAGCAAAACTATTTTTTGAGAAATTTATTTTTCCATCAAACTCTATCCCCCATATTTTTGCCCCCCCACCGTTTTCATATCTAGAACCAGGGGCATAAGGTTTTAGTTCAACTTTATCTTTAAAAATATTATTAAAGTAAGTTAAATGAGTTGATGCATTGCCTATACTTACCTCATAGGTAGTCATTTTCTCTGGATCCAGATCTTGGTTTCCAATGACAGCATCATTGTTTTTATTGTAAAGTTCTTCAAATGAAGGCGCTCTGAATGCTGTTCCATATAGGAGTTTTGCTATCCATTTTCCTGAAAATTTCCATACCATGGCTGCTCTCGGATTTGTTGTCTCACCGAAATCTGAATAATGATCATTTCTGACACCAAGTGTAATATCTACGTTTTCCCTGATACTCCAAACATCCTGCAAGTATGTTGCCCAAACTTCCCTCGATTTTTCCTGGTTCCAGTTGCCAAGCGCTGTTACATCTCTTACCTCGCCTGAAGGGTAAAGACCCTTGGATACAGGGTGATAATTAGCTTTATACTTTACTTCATATTGTTCTCTTTTTTCCCATAGAATTCCTAACGTCAGAATGTTGCTGTCAGCTATCTGATAATCAAACTGAGATTCTACTCCTTTTGTTCTTTCTTTAGCGCTAGGTATTGCTATAACCCCCTCTGGTGGAACTTTTGATTCAGGTTGAAGTTCCCACTTGGTTTCCCAATGAAATTCATCGTAATAAAGTTTTGAAGATATCTTGCTTTTCGTAAATTTCTTATCATGCTTCAACTCTACGAAATATTGATCTACATAAGTTTTGGATTCATCGTTTAGGGCATAGAGAATGCCAAGATATACCCCCTTTCTTCGAGTCAAATATTTAGAATTTAATGAAAAGTCTTTATAAGAAAGCTTCAGTCCTGTATCAATCTTCTCCTCAAAGTCTTTAGTTTTACCGGGCGCATCTCCAGCTGTTCCTAAATCATCGCTTTCAATAGTTAATTTAGCGCCATCTGTTTTGAAATAGTCGGCATAAAAAGCAATATTGTAATTATCGAAATCTTTTCCTGCCTGAAGATTAGCATTCCTGGTATTAAAGCTTCCACCACCACCAGAGATAAGTACGCCATCCATATCTTTGCCGTCTTTAGTGATAACATTAATAACAGCAGAAAAAGCATTACTTCCATATAGCGCTGAACCTGGTCCACGAATAATTTCAATTCTTTTAATATTGTCTACTGTAAGGCTGTCAAAAGCCCATGTAGGGCCTCCTGACAGGTTGTTGTTAACGGAATGTCCATCAATGAGTAATTTAACCTTTTCAGAAATTACAGTTTTGATTCCCCTGATCTCAATCTCCTCTTTTCCATAATAACCTTTTGTAATATGAATACCGGGTATTTTGTTGAGTATATCCATAATGTCTCTGGCGCCCATATTACGGATCTCACCTTCTTTGATGACTGACGCAATGGCTGGCGCTTCTGAAAGTTTCTGAGGTTGTAGTGTGGCGGAAACAAGCACTTCTTCCTCTTCGAAGAAGAGGAGCATTTCTTCCTCTGTTCTCATGAGTGGCCTGGCAAATTTATTGTTTGATGAAGATGCGTAGGAGTAAATGGGGGTAAGGATTATTGATAAAAATGTGATTATTACGGAGAACCTGATCATTGTTTAATCCCTCCTTTTAACAGAACACAAAAAAGGTGTTCTTGCACAAGTTTAAGTCCCAATGCAAATCAATCGGGAGAAATTCACGGGACTACTTAAAATGCAGATAGCAGCAATTACATAATCCTGCTTAAAACTGTTTGAAAAAAATAGTTTTCTTCAAACAGGTGATTGAGTTTATTTAGAGGGTGGCATTCCTTTTGTTAATTACTTTTCGCGCTAGATTCTACATCTAACAACCTGTCTTGTAAACAGTTTTTTTTATTTTGACTAATTTTTTTTATTATTTTTGTTCGTTATCTTGATTATGTTGATCAAAAAGGTAAACATTTGATTGCATTTAAATTACTCAAAAGATAAAGTTTTTAGTGATTTATCTTTTTTTAAAAGATGTTATTAAACATTATGTGCGCTCCGGGGAGAATGTAAAGTGATTCAAGCCAGGAAATTTTATTGACTCAAACATTTTTGCAAAAAAACTTCACTGTTTGTTGTGGGTGTAATAATTATTAAAAGCGGGCCTGAAATTGAAAAATAGCATTTTCGGTACGAATCCCTGAAGGGGTGAAGGGGTGAATTGGTGGCGGTGCAGGGAATTGAACCCCGGACACTACGGATATGAGCCGTATGCTCTAACCATCTGAGCTACACCGCCAAGAACTCCATAATGTACAAAAAAAGGGGGTTCATGTCAAGAAAAATGCACTAATGTTTTCACTTCCTTTTACCTTGCTCATAAAGAACCTCATTTGCTATGATTGGGGCGATTAATTTACAGGCGGTTAGTGATTATGTCCATAATTGAAGAAGCCAGAAGGGTGCTCAGGGTTGAAGCGGATGCCGTATTGTCCCTGATGGATAGCATCGGGGGGGATTTTGAAAAGGCAGTGGAGATGATCTTTGCCTGTAAAGGGAAGGTTGTTATCACCGGTATGGGTAAGTCGGGGCTGATCTGTCAGAAGATAGCGTCGACCATGGCCAGTACAGGAACACCTGCCTTTTTTCTCCATCCTGCCGAAGGTGTTCACGGGGACCTGGGAATGCTTGCCAGGGGTGATGTTGTTATGGCTGTTTCCAACAGCGGGGAGACGGAAGAGGTCATCAGGATTCTTCCCGTTATCAGGCGATTGGGACTTAACCTGATTAGCGTTGCCGGCAAGATCGATTCAACGCTTGCCAAAAGGGGCGATGCCTTTCTCCATGTAGCCGTCAAGGAGGAGGCCTGTCCTTTAGGGCTTGCACCAACAGCAAGTACGACGGCAACCCTTGCCCTTGGTGATGCCCTTGCTGTGGCGCTAATGTACAGGAGAGGTTTCAAGGAAGAGGATTTTGCCTTTTATCATCCTGCCGGTTCTTTGGGAAAGAGCCTTCTTATGAAGGTCTCTGATCTCATGCATACCGATGACAGGATTCCCGTTGTTTATGAGAACAGTTCCGTAAAGGACGCTATCTATGAAATGTCATCCAAGGGATTCGGGGTGACGGCCGTATTGTCGGAAAATGGAGAGTTTGTCGGTGTTATTTCTGATGGTGATTTAAGGCGCGCTCTTGAAAAAGACGGCAATATTATCAATGCCGTCGCCTCTGATATTATGACGAAGAATCCCAAAAAAATATCACCTCATGCGTTGGCAGCCAAGGCGCTTGGCTTTATGGAGGAACGAAAGATCACCTCGCTCTTTGTTGACTCCGGCGAGGGGGGAAGGCCCGTCGGTATTGTTCATCTGCACGATTTATTACAGTCGGGAGTTGTTTAGTTATGGGCAGTCATATTAATGAAAAATTAAAAAAAATCAAAATCCTGCTGCTCGATGTGGATGGTGTCATGACTGATGGCAGTATTACTATTGATAACAAGGGTGTGGAGAGCAAGTCCTTCCACGTGAGGGACGGCCATGGGATAAAGCTCCTGCAGCGTGCCGGAGTTAAAGTCGGCATTATTACGGGCAGGGACTCGAAGGTTGTTCTTCACAGGGCGGCCGAACTGGGTATTGAAATCATATACCAGGGGATAAAGGTAAAAATGGAGGCTTTTACCCGTATCCTGGAAAATGAGAAAGTAAGCGCTCAGGAAGTGGCCTATGTGGGAGATGATGTGGTTGATCTTCCTGTCCTGAGAGAAGCAGGTTTTTCCGTTGCTGTAGCTGATGCCTCGCATGTTATTCTCTCTCATGTCGATTATGTAACGAAAAAGTGTGGGGGCAGGGGGGCCGTCAGAGAAGTGACTGATTTGATCCTTGAGGGAAAAGGCCTCTGGAGTGAGGTCATGGGAAGGTACTTTTAAGATGGATTACTCTATTGAAAGAAGTGAAGGTTTTTCTGCGCTAAATCCCGCCGCAGCTGGATTTCATAGAGTCGTGATGCCTGAAAATAGTGACTTTACGGTAATTCTGCAATCTTTACTTGAACAAGCTTTTTGTGATATCTTTCTACTATGAAAAGGCTAAAGCTGGCCTTTGCGCTCCTGATTCTTATCGTCATGTCTGTCATGGGTTATCTGCTTTACAGAAATATTGATCTCATCGTTAAGGATGAATCTCCTGTAGAGTTTGCTAAAGAGGGGGCCGATTATTCACTTACAGCGCCGCAATTTATTGAAATGGATGGGGACCGCATAGTTCTTGAAGTAAAAGCCAGGGAGGCTTCTTACTTTAAGGAGGATGATTCAGCCCATCTTGTTAAGCCGAGAATTGAATACCTTGGCCGGGACAATAAAAAGTTTGTCATTGTCGGGAATCGCGGCAAGGTATTTACGGAAAGAAATATCGTCTTGCTTGACGGGGATGTAAGGCTTTCCACCAGTGACGGTTATTTGCTGGAAACACCATCAGTAGAATATCGGGGTAATGAAAAAATCGCTTATACGGATAAGAAGGTCAGGATTAGGGGGGGCGGCTTCGATATAAAGGGAGCCGGATTTGAGGCCGATATGGAGAATGAAAAATTTCGGATTAATAAAAATGTTGAAGCGCTTTTTGATGAGTCTATTAAGGAACAGGCTCCTGACTAGACCCGGTTGGCTGGTCCTGATAGTTTTTGTTCTTTTATGTGGTGGAATTGCTGATGTTTTTGCGGAAGAACAGGCAGGCGCTGCACGGAGTCCCATCAAAATAACGTCAGACCAGTTGGAGGCCGATAAGAAATCAGGCCTTGTAAAATTCATGGGAAATGTCGTCGCTGTTCATGAAGATGCGACTATTATGTCCAAGACGCTCACTGTGTATTATGACAGTAATAATAATATGAAGAAAATAGACGCAGTCGGTGATGTAAGGATTAATCAGCAGGACAGGGTGGGGACCTGTAAAAAGGCGACTTTCTTTCCTGGAGAGAAGAAGATTATCATGAGTGGGGACCCCCGCTTGTGGAGAGAGGATGGCATTATATCGGGGAGCCTCATTACCATCTACATTGACAGTGATAAAATGGATGTTGATGATGCCGTATTCAATATGCGTCCCCAAAATAGCAAGAATGAAACTCCTCCTGCCGGGAATGGAAAAGAAAACTGATGGCCAAACTTGAGGTTAGGGGTCTTACCAAGTCGTACAAAAAGAGAAGGGTCGTTGATGGTATTGACCTTGAAGTGACTTCAGGTGAAGTGGTAGGGCTTCTGGGGCCGAATGGCGCCGGCAAAACAACGACTTTCTATATGATGGTTGGGCTTGTCAGACCCGATGGTGGCGTGGTAAATTATGAAGGTGAAGATATTTCTGCGCTTCCCATGTACAAGCGGGCCAGAAAAGGGATAGGTTATCTTCCTCAGGAAGCATCCATCTTCCGGAAGCTGACTGTGAGGGATAATATTATGGCAATCCTGGAAACGCTCAATATGACGAAGGAAGAGATGGATGAACGTCTGGCTAACCTGCTTAATGATTTCAGGATTACCCATATTGCCGACAGCTACGGTTTTGCCCTGTCGGGAGGTGAAAGGCGAAGAGTTGAAATTTCTCGCGCCCTCGTAACTTCACCCTCTTTTATTTTGCTTGATGAGCCCTTTTCAGGAATAGACCCTATCGCCGTTATCGATATTCAAAATATCATTATTCAACTGAAAAACAGGGGCATAGGCGTTGTTATTTCTGATCACAATGTGCGAGAGACACTCGGTGTTTGTGACAGAGCTTATATTGTAAATGAAGGAAAGGTTATGGAAAGTGGTTCTCCCGATGTTATAGTGAATTCTGAAAAGGCGAGAAAAATATATCTTGGAGAAAAATTTACCCTTTAAGGGGCAGAGATTTTTATGGACCTTAGACAAACATTAAAACTGACCCAGCAGCTCGTTATGACCCCTCAACTGCAGCAGGCAATCAAGCTGCTGCAGATGTCGAGGCTGGAAATGATCGAGACCATCAATGAAGAGATGGAGATTAATCCGGCCCTTGAAGAGACAATGGAGCAGGAGGAGTCGGCTGAACCCCGTGATAAGGATGCCGAACTAAAGGAAAAGGTGATGGATGATATCACGGAAGATGTGTCGTCCATGAATGCCTCGGAGAAAGAGATCGATTGGGAACAGTACCTTGAAAGCTACAGCAGCACCGAATATACGTCAACGAGCTATGAAAGAGAAGAAGCGCCCTCTTATGAAAACATTCTTAAAAGCAGGGATACCCTTGCCGATCATTTGAGATGGCAGATGAGGGTTTCCCATCTCAATGACAGGGAGAGGTCCATTGCTGATTTCATAATCGGCAACATAGCTGATGATGGTTATCTGAAGGCAACAGTAGAAGAGATTGTTGAATCAACGGGAGCAGGAGTTGAAGAGATTGAGTCTGTTCTTGCTGTTGTTCAGGAGTTTGATCCCGTTGGTGTGGCTGCGAGAGACCTCAATGAGTGCCTTCTCAAACAGGCTAAGTACCTTGGACTGGAAGATTCCCTTGTGGGAGATATTATAAGGTATCATCTGCCTGACATTGAAAAGAGAAAGCTTTCACTCATTGCCAAGGAACAGAAGGTCAGTATGGATGAGGTTGTGGCTGCAGTGAAAGTTATCTCCGAAATGGAGCCCAGGCCGGGAAGGGACTTTTCTGATGAAACAGTTCAGTATATAACTCCGGATCTCTACGTATATAAAATGGATGGTGAATATGTCATTGTCCAGAATGATGAAGGTCTGCCCCGGCTAAGGATAAGCAATTATTACAGGAGTATCCTGGAAAAGGGAGTCAAAAAGGGTGATGCCAAGGAGTATGTGCAGGAGAAAATCAGATCCGCTCTATGGCTTATCAAAAGTATTCATCAGCGTCAACGCACTATCTATAAAGTCATGGAGAGCATTCTCAAGTTTCAGAGAGATTTCTTCGACAGGGGCGTGGAGCATTTAAAGCCCCTCGTTCTCAAGGATGTTGCCGAAGATATCGGTATGCATGAATCGACCATCAGCAGAGTTACCAATAATAAATACGTTCACACCTCTCATGGTATTTTTGAACTTAAGTTCTTTTTTAACAGCGGTATCGGCCGTCAGGGTGAAGGTGATATTGCCTCTGAAAGTGTTAAGGAAAAGATCAGGCATATTGTCTCCGGAGAGAACCCCAGGAAGCCGCTAAGTGATCAGGCCATTGTTGATCTCCTTAAAGAGGCCGGAATCAATATTGCGAGAAGGACTGTTACCAAGTACAGGGAGATGATGGGTATTGCTTCCTCGTCGAAGAGAAAAAAGCTATTTTAATCGCTCCTTATTGAAATAACTAAAAATCATTATTCCTCACGCCCGCAAAATAATTCCCTTGACAAAATAGCTGTGTTTGATGTATATTCCGCTTTTTATTCAGCTTTCAGAAGGGATTTATAAATATGAGAACGTATGTGCCTAAAAGTGGAGAAATTGAAAGAAAGTGGCGTCTTGTCGATGCCGATGGTAAGGTTGTCGGCCGCCTTGCTACAGAGATAGCAGACATCCTCAGAGGAAAGAATAAGCCCAACTTTACGCCTCACCTTGATACAGGTGACTTTGTCGTTGTGGTTAATGCTGATAAGGTAAGGTTTACCGGTAAAAAGATGTCGGACAAGGTTTATTATCACCACACGGGATTTCCTGGTGGTATTAAAGGGATTACGGCGGAAAAGGCCCTTGAGAAGGATCCGGGGAAGATTATTGTTGAGGCTGTCAAGGGAATGCTTCCCAAGAATAAGCTCCGTAAAGTGTTTATGAGCAAGCTCAAGGTTTATGCAGGTAATGATCATCCTCATGCTGCACAGCAGCCTGAGGCAGTGAATATATAAATTGGCGAGGAGAATAAATGGCTGAGTCTGTATTTAGAACAACAGGAAAGAGAAAGTCTTCCGTTGCAAGAGTAATAATGAAAAGCGGCAAAGGGAAAATTACGGTTAACAAAAGACCCCTTGAAGAGTACTTTGGTACGGAAATTTTAAGGATGATAGTAAAACAGCCCCTTGACCTTACTAATAAAGCTGAAAGTTTTGATATGTCTGTTAATGTCTGTGGCGGTGGTGTTTCCGGTCAGGCAGGCGCCATCAAGCATGGTATTACCAAGGCGCTTATCGAGCATGATCCCGAACTGAGGGCTGCTCTTAAGAAGGCAGGCTATATTACAAGAGATTCAAGAATAAAGGAAAGAAAGAAATACGGCCGCAAAAAGGCAAGAAAGAGCTTCCAGTTCTCCAAGAGATAAGGAAGCGATTCACATACCCTATCAGGGGAGGTCGTTGGACCTCCCCTTTTTTGTATTCAATTTTGGTAGTATAAAGATAAATTTCTCTCTATTCACGCAGTAAGTTGTTTCACGAAAGAATGTTAATGAGCCTTCTCGGAGGCAGGGTAAAGATATGATTAAGGCAGCTGTAATCGGTGCAACAGGTTATACCGGGCTCGAATTGGTGCGGATTCTACTGACCCATCCTCATGTTGAGTTGACTGTACTTACCTCCAGAAGTCAGGTGGGGACTCCTTATTCGGAACTTTTCCCTCTTTTTAAGGGAATGACTTCTCTTAAAGTGGAGGAATTTGACGCCAAAAAGATAGCAGGCAATGCTCATGTTGCCTTTACGGCCCTTCCCCATGGTTATTCCATGGAATCCGTTGCCAACCTTGTTGAAGAAGGGATTAAGGTTGTTGATCTTAGTGCTGATTTTCGCTTTTCCAATTTAAGTGTATACAAGGATTGGTACGCAGAGCATCAGTTCCCAAACCTTGCCGGGGAGGCCGTATACGGTCTTCCGGAGCTTAACAGGGAAAAGATCAGAACTGGCCGGCTCATAGGGAATCCCGGCTGTTATCCGACAAGCGTTATCCTGGCCCTTGCTCCGTTTATTAATGAAAATATCCTCGATAAAAAGAGCATTGTCGTCAATTCTGCATCCGGTGTAAGCGGAGCAGGGAGAAGCGCATCACTGGGGAATATATTTTGTGAGGCTAACGAAAGCTACAAGGCCTACAAGGTGGGGGGGCATCGTCACTTGCCCGAGATTGAAGAAATACTTGGCTCGCTTTGCGGTGAAGACATTCCTATTACCTTTACGCCTCACCTTCTTCCCATGAACCGGGGTATATTGAGCACCATCACTGCCTCTTTGACAAAGGATGCTTCAACTGGAGAGCTTATTCATTTTGTTGCGGAACATTATCGTAATGAACCTTTTGTGCGGGTCTGCTCCGAGGGAAAGTACCCCGATACGGCTATGGTCAGGGGGAGCAATTATTGTGATATAGGTCTTAAGGTGGATGAGCGAACAGGGCGCTTGATTATCGTCTCGGCAATTGATAATCTTGTCAAAGGCGCGTCGGGACAGGCAATCCAGAATATGAACATTATTTGTGGTTTAAATGAGGATGAAGGGCTTAAAGGGGCGCCTTTATCTCTTTAAAGGGTTTTGATCGCTTGAAAGTTACGGCAATATTACCGGCAAGGTATGCATCTACCCGCTTTGAGGGAAAACCTCTGGCAGATATCCTGGGCAAACCGATGATCCAGCATGTTTATGAGCGGGTTAAAATGGCGAAAAATGTTGAAAATGTCCTTGTTGCTACCGATGATCAAAGGATCTTTGATGCGGTGGCTGCCTTTGGCGGTGAAGTGCTAATGACTTCATCCCATCACCCGACGGGGACGGACAGGCTGGCTGAGGTTGCCGCTGGAATCGATTCCGATTTTATTGTCAATGTCCAGGGAGATGAACCTCTCATTCAGCCCGAAATGATAGATGAAGCGATTGCGCCCATGATTGACGATCCTTCCCTCGTCATGGGGACATTAAAGTGCCTTATTAAAGAGCCTGAAACGCTTAAAGAGAGCGATATTGTCAAGGTTGTTGTTGATAAAGATGACTTTGCCCTTTATTTTTCAAGGTTTCCCATTCCCTTTGTTCGTGATGAAAGCGGGGAGGGGAGGGCAGTCAATTATTTCAGGCATATTGGATTATACGTTTATAAAAGGCAGTTTCTTCTCGACTTTGCGGCCATGAAACCTTCTCCCCTGGAGAATGCCGAGAAGCTGGAGCAGTTAAGAGCGCTTGAAAATGGATTTAAGATCAAGGTTGTTACCACGGATCATGAATCAATTGGTGTGGATAGGCCTGAAGATCTGGAAAAAGTGAAAGAAATCATGAAGGAGATGACTTAAAGGGATATGAATAAACCTAAAAAATATATTTTTGTAACCGGTGGCGTTGTTTCTTCGCTTGGCAAAGGGCTGGCTGCAGCTTCTATCGGGGCGCTTATGGAGGCGAGGGGGCTGAAGGTGACCATGCAAAAGCTCGATCCTTATATTAATGTAGATCCCGGAACGATGAGTCCCTTTCAGCATGGAGAGGTTTTTGTTACTGATGACGGCGCCGAGACGGATCTTGACCTTGGCCACTATGAGAGATACATTTCTACACGAATGTCAAAGAAGAATAACTTTACCACTGGACAGGTCTATGACACGGTTCTCACAAAGGAGCGAAGGGGTGATTATCTGGGAGGAACGGTCCAGGTTATTCCCCATATAACCGATGAAATCAAAAGGCGGATAAATGAGGTGTCCCGGGAGCACGACATCGCCATAATAGAGGTTGGCGGAACGGTAGGTGATATTGAGTCGCTCCCTTTTCTTGAGGCCATCAGGCAATGCAAGTACGATTTAGGTGCTGAAAATGTATTGTATGTTCACCTCACACTTGTTCCCTATATTCCCGGCGCCGGTGAATTAAAAACCAAACCTACCCAGCACAGTGTTAAAGAGCTTCGCGAGATAGGTATTCAGCCTGATATCCTTCTTTGCAGGGCTGACAGGATGTTGCCGGCCGAGATGAAGGAAAAAATTGCCCTCTTTTGTAATGTTGATAAGGATGCCGTTATTTCCGCCGTCGATGTAGATAACATCTACAGGGTTCCCACTTTTTTTAACGAAGAAGGACTTGATGCCAAGATTGCGGCAAAGCTCAACATCTGGACGGGGCAGCCCCGCCTTGAAAAGTGGGCGGAAATTTATAAAAAGGTAACTTCCCCGGCTGATGAGGTGAAAATTGCTATTGCAGGAAAATATGTGGAACTCAAGGAGTCCTACAAGAGCCTTAATGAAGCGCTTATTCATGGTGGAATAGCCAATGATTGCGGGGTTCAGCTCGAATATATCGATACTGAAGAAATAGAGAAAAAGGGCATAGGCAGTTTGCTTGATGATGTTCATGGAATCCTTGTTCCCGGCGGTTTTGGCGCCAGGGGGGTAGAAGGGAAGGTCGATGTTATCAGGCATGCCAGGGAAAAGAGGATTCCTTTTCTGGGAATCTGTCTCGGCATGCAGCTTTCCGTTGTTGAATTTGCGCGAAATGTTTGCGGACTGGAAGGTGCAAACAGCTATGAGTTTGATGAAACGACGGAACATGCTGTGATCCATCTCATGGAATCTCAGAAAAGCCTTGAAGACCTGGGTGGAACGATGCGCCTTGGCGCATACAAGTGCCGGTTGAGAGAAGGAACCTTTTCCTATGCTTCATACAAGAAAAAAGAGGTAAGCGAACGTCATCGCCACCGTTACGAATTTAATAACAAGTACAGGAAGAGTATTGAAGGAAAGGGGATGGTTATCAGCGGTATTTATGAGGAGGGAGCTCTCGTCGAGATTGTCGAGATCAAGGACCACCCCTGGTTTGTTGCCTGCCAGTTCCACCCTGAATTTAAATCACGTCCCGTCGATCCTCATCCGCTCTTTGCCGGTTTTGTGCAGGCCGCTATGGGAAACAGGGGCGCCGGAAAGCAGTAATGAAGGTTATTCAGGTAAAAAAACTCTCCTTAAGTGATGATTCGCTATTTGTTATCGCCGGTCCCTGTGTCATTGAAAATGAGAAGGACACCATCGAAGCCGCAAAAAGGCTGAAAGAGATAGCTGAGGAGCTTGCCCTGCCTCTTGTCTTCAAGGCTTCCTACGACAAGGGCAACCGCAGCTCCGTAAATTCTTTCAGAGGCCCGGGGATTAAAGCGGGTCTGGAGATTCTTAAAAAGGTGGGAGATCAACTTGATCTGCCTGTTATTTCGGATATTCACGGCATTGAAGAAATAGGCTCTGCATCGCAAGTGCTCGATATTATCCAGATTCCTGCCTTTCTATGCCGCCAGACGGACCTGCTTGTTGAAACGGCGAAGACGGGAAAAGTGGTCAATGTCAAGAAGGGGCAGTTTATGGCTCCCTGGGATATGAAGAATGTTATTGAAAAGATAAGGTCGGCAGGTAACGAAAAGATCATCCTTACAGAAAGAGGAAGTACTTTCGGATATAATAATCTCGTGACGGACATGAGGGCTTTTCCCATGATGAATGAATTTGGCTACCCTGTTATCTTTGATGCGACCCATTCGGTCCAACTCCCGGGTGGTGCAGGCTCATCGTCGGCTGGACAGAGAGAGTTTGTGGCCCCGCTGGCAAGGGCGGCTGTCGCTGCAGGCGCCAGGGGCCTTTTTCTTGAAGTCCATGAAAATCCTGAAAAAGCGCTTTGCGACGGACCGAACTCACTGGCCATTGATGATGTTAAGGCTTTATTATTATCGCTTAAGACCATCCATTCCGCCATATAGTCATATCCTTTTAATCTCTCAAACCTGCTGTCAAAACATAGCCTCCGGGGCGCCTTTGTCCGTTAATTTAGGGCTTTACATTTCCAGCTTATCTATTATAATAAATAGTTCACAATCAAAGAGGAGTTCGTAAATCTTAAATGAAATTCTATAATTTTCTTGCAATTGTTCTTCTTAACCTCTTTATTATTTTACCTTCACATTCGCATGCCTTCCTCGATGCTGACAAAACAGGTGGAATGAGTGAAATATACATTAACGGGACAAGGATAAAGGTTGAGGGCGCATTCATTGAATGGTACGAGAAGGATGATATTTCAATAAGATCAAAGGGCGTGGAAGTTTCTCTCAATATTGATAATTCCCAGTCGGAAAAGGATAAAAACTTCGATATCATTGTAAGCAATATAAATCCCGGTATAACGGAGGTTATCGGTTGGGCGGGTGGTGAAATCAAAAAGGAAGTTAATAAGCTTGTCCTGCCTGTGAGCGTTAAGTCAAAAAAAATAGCCGTTTACAAACTTGCTCCCAAAAGGGCTGACGACAACTTTAAATTTATGGTTTTTGGAGAGAGCAGGGGAGGGGAAAACGTATTTAAAAGAATACTTGGCGATATCAATTACCGGAAACCGGCCTTTGCCATAAGTTGCGGGGATATGGTGGAAAATGCTTCGGCCGGCGCTTATAAAAATTTTATAAAAGATATAGAAACGGTAACTGTGCCTTTTCTTACTGTTCCGGGCAGTGCTGAAGTAGGTGAGGGGGGCGGCAGTCTCTATGAAGATAACTTTGGCGCAACCTATTACTCTTTTGATTACAAAAAGGCGCATTTCATCATCCTTGATAATGGCGATGGAAGAATCAGTGAGGAACAGTTTTTATGGCTGGAAAAGGACCTCATGCAAAATAAGGCCGTAAATACCTTTGTTTTTATGCACCTGCCACCTTTTGACCCGAGGCCCGGCAGACCAGGGCTAATGAAGGTTGCCGGTCAGAACCAGAGGCTTTCCTCCCTTTTTGAAAAATACCATGTTTCCATCGTATTTACTTCAGGAATACACAGCTACTTCAAGGAAGAAGTTAAAGGCGTTACTTACATTGTTACCGGTGGCGGCGGGTCTGAACTCGCCTCTACAGATTCTTTTTATAATTATCTCATTGTTGAAGTTACGGGAGACAAGGTCAAGGATAAACTTATAAAGCTGACTGCACCGCCTGTATCCTGGTATAGCACGCTTTTTTATAAAGTAAAGGTATATGTCAAAAATTCATTTCAGACGCACCCTGTCAAGAGTTTTTTCCTTTCAATCGTCTTATTGATTATTTTATCAGTCATATTCAGACTCTTCTTCGAAAGGTTTTTTAAACCGGGCAAAAAGCGCAGAATATCGATATAGTTTATATAAACTGTAATGATTCGGTATTAACTTATGTTTTCCAGGCTTAAAGAGGATATCTCGGTAGTTTTTGAAAGGGATCCTGCTGCCCGAAGTATTTTGGAAGTCATCACCTGTTATCCCGGTTTTCATGCCATACTGTTCTACAGGGTATGCCATAAATTATGGATTAATGGCTTTAAATTTCCGGCCAGGTTTATCTCTCACTTAGGACGTTTTTTGACGGGTATAGAAATTCACCCCGGCGCCAGAATAGGAGCAAGGTTTTTTATAGATCACGGCATGGGGATCGTCATTGGTGAAACGGCCGAAGTAGGTGACGATGTAACCATTTATCACGGCGTTACCCTTGGGGGCACAAGCTGGAAAAAGGAAAAGCGTCATCCCACCATAGAAAATAATGTCGTTATCGGTGCAGGAGCGAAGATACTCGGTCCCTTTATAATCGGGAAAAACAGCATGATTGGCGCGGGGTCTGTCGTTGTTAAGCCCGTTCCCAGTCACTCTACCGTGGTCGGTGTTCCCGGCAGGGTCGTTTACAGGGACCTTGGAGAAGGCGAAATGGAACATCATCTCCTGCCGGACCCTGAGGCGAAAGCCATTGCCTGTCTCTTTGAGCAGGTCAAGGAACTGGAAGGCAAGGTAAAGCTTATCGAGGAAAAAACAGGCCTTGCCAAAGCTGCCGGGAAAGAAGCCAAAGATGAAGAAAAGCGGGATGACCTTGAAATCTTTCTCCATGGCGCCGGTATATAAAACCTCCTTCAGGTGTCGGAAATCTACAAACTGCATCGTCACAATTTTCCATGAAAAGAGTTTATTTCGATTATAATGCCACTACTCCCCTGGATCCCCAGGCAGCCCTGGCCGTAGAAAGAGGACTAACAAATATTTTCGGTAATCCTTCCAGTATTCACAGGGAAGGTTGTGCCGCAAAAAGGGAACTCGATGATGCCCGTCATGAAATGGCCTCATTTCTTGGATGCCATAGCGATGAGATTATTTTTAGCGGCAGTGGTTCAGAGAGTAACAATCTTGCCATTAAGGGGATTGCCGAAAGCTACAGGGAAAAGGGCTCTCACATTGTTACTTCAGTTGTTGAGCATCCTTCCGTTTTGAAAACCTGCCAATATCTTGAAAGCAGGGGCTATCAGGTAACCTATCTGCCCGTTGATGAGAAAGGTTTTTTCAGTCTCGCTGACCTGGCATCGGCAGTTACAGATGAAACGGTCCTTGTTACATTAATGATGGCAAATAATGAAACAGGTATTATCAGTCCCGTAAGAGAGGCTGCCGCCATAGCTCAGGAAAGGGGCGCGCTGTTTCATACCGATGCTGTGCAGGCAGTGGGGAAAATAAATGTCAACGTGCAAGACCTCGGTGTGGATCTGCTCTCCCTTGCAGGCCATAAATTTTACGGACCAAAGGGAAGCGCTGTGCTCTATGTTAAAAAGGGTGTTAAGGTAGAACCTCAGAATCATGGTGGCGGACAGGAAGGTTCATTGAGAGCAGGCACTGAAAATATTCCTGCCATTATGGGACTTGCCGAGGCATCGAAAGGGGCAAAGGCTTTGCAGCCGGCAGAATATAAAAAAATGCAAAATCTGAGAGAGCTGTTGAAAGAAGGGCTTTGCCGCGAGATTGACTATGTATCTTTTAATGGAGAGAGTGAACATACTTTGCCTAATACGCTCAGTGTAACCTTTGATGGAATTAGCGGAGAGTCTCTTATTATGGCCCTTGATCTGGAAGGTTTTTCGCTCTCTGCGGGCTCTGCCTGTGCATCGGGCGCCATCAAACCTTCCCATGTTTTGACGGCAATGGGCCTTGATGAGGATAAAATCAAAGGGACCATCCGCATCAGCCTGGGCCGGTGGAATACAAAAGAGGATGTGGAGAATTTTCTTAACGTTCTTCCAACTGTCTTAAAACGGCTTGGAAAAGGCTGAATTCAGATTAATAGCGCTTAATATAATGAATATAGATAAGAAAAAGAGGATTGCCGTAGCCATGAGTGGCGGTGTTGACAGTTCTGCTGCTGCGCTCATACTTAAAAATGAGGGTTATGACGTTATCGGCATTTCCATGAAGCTATGGGAGGGAAGCTCCAAGGCAAGAAAAAGCTGCTGTTCCCTTGAAGATTTTCGTGATGCGAGACGAGTGGCTGACATAATCGGTATTCCCTATTATGTGGTCAATATGCAAAATGATTTTATGGAAAGGGTGATAAAGCCTTTTATTTCTGATTATATGGAAGGGAAAACGCCCAATCCCTGTGTGTTGTGCAACAGTGAAATGAAATTTGATCTCCTTATTGAAAAGGCGGCCCACCTTGGTGCCGATTATCTCGCAACGGGGCATTATGCTATTATCGAGCGTGACGAGAGCTGCCAGCGGTATATTCTGAAAAAGGGGAGAGATGAGAGTAAGGACCAGAGCTACTTTCTCTTTTCCATGACCGGGGAACAGCTATCGAAGGTGATCTTTCCTCTTGGCAGTTATGTGAAGGATGAAGTGAGAGAAATTTTAAGAGGCGCCCGTATTACCATTGCCGACAAGGAAGAGAGCCAGGATATCTGTTTTGTAGAAGAGGGGAACTATTCGGCTTTTATTGATAAAAATAGCGCTGTCAGTCCAGTCAAAAAAGGCAGGATAGTTTCTCAATGGGGAGAAGTGCTGGGTGAACATGAGGGGATTTACCGGTTTACCATGGGACAGCGCAGAGGCCTCGGCATTTCATCGGATAGACGATTGTATGTTACCGGCTTCGATTATAAAAATAATTATGTCATTGTTGGAGATGAAGAGGATTTAATGTCTCCCGGTCTTATTGCATGTAATGTGAACTGGATTTCAATGGAAGATCTTGACCGTGAGATAGAAGCATCGGTGAAAATCAGGTATAGCCGGGATGACCATAAAGCAACACTCTCTCCTCTTGGGAATGGAAGGGTAAAAGTCTCTTTTGCCGATGCCCAGCGGGCGGTGACACCGGGGCAGGCGGTTGTTTTTTTCAGAGATGATGAGATTCTCGGTGGCGGCTGGATTGAGAAAGCTGCAAAATGAAGCAGGCCTCGCTCATAACATTGGGTTGCAAGGTCAATTCCTATGATACGGCTGTCATCTGGGAAGGGCTCGAGAAAAAAGGCTACCGCCTTTCCGACAGGGTGGAATGGGCTCATGTTTACGTCATTAATACCTGCACCGTAACGAACAGCGCCGGTTCTCAGGCCAGGCAGATAATCAGGAAGGTAAAAAGATTAAATCCCTCCTCACTTGTTGTCGTTACGGGCTGTTATGCCCAGGTAAGTCCTGATGAAGTGGCTGCTGTTGAAGGCGTCGATTATGTTGTTGGAAACCAGGAAAAGAGCAGAATTTTTGATATTTTAGAAAAAGAGGGTCCTCAGCGTGATTCCAGGGTAGAAGTCGGAAACATTTTTAAGGTAAAAGAGATTGACTCTAAACCCATATCGGGCTTTAACGGCAGAAGCAGGGCCTTTCTCAAGATCCAGGATGGTTGTGAGGCCTTTTGCACTTATTGTATTGTCCCCTATGCCAGGGGGAGAAGCAGAAGTCAGTTGCCTGAAAGTGTAGAGGAGCAGGTTCTTGCCCTTGCCGGTAACGGGTTTAGTGAAATTGTTCTCACAGGAATACACCTTGGAGCTTACGGCCTCGACCTTGAAGAGAAAACAAGCCTCCTCGGCCTGCTTAAAAGACTTGATGCGCTTCCCCTTAATATGCGTTTTCGCATCAGTTCCGTCGAACCGACGGAGATAGACGATGAAATGCTCGAATTTCTTGTTTCATCAAAAAAAATATGCAGGCATCTCCATATTCCCCTTCAAAGCGGTGATGATGATACGCTTAAGCAGATGGATAGAAAATATGATACTGCCTTCTACCGGTCAAAAATAGAAAAGATACATAAAAGCTGGAAAGGGGTATCCATCGGTATCGATATTATGGCCGGTTTTCCCGGTGAGTCTGAAGAGGCCTTTCAAAAGAGCTATAATTTTATAAAAGACCTTCCCGCAGCCTATCTTCACGTATTTCCCTATTCAAAGAGAAAGGGAACACCGGCTGCCGCCATGACAGATCACATCAATCCCTCTGTCATAAAAGAGAGATGCGCCGTGTTAAGAGATCTTGGTAATAAGAAAAAAAATGCCTTTTGCCGTAGTAATATAGGGAAAAGGCTGACTGTTCTGGCCATTGGTGAGAAGGAGGGATATTTGAAAGCTCTCTCTGATAATTATCTTGAGATTATGATCAGCTGCAATCCTGTTGATGATCCTCTGCCATTTAGTGTAAAAGTCACGGAACTTATTGATTTTACCTGCTATGGGGAGCTTGTTTAAGCTTTTTTTACGTTATCTTGTTGTTGACTGGCGCAAAAGTTGCAGATATAATGCGCAAAAACTTGCTAAGTATAAGGTTTAATGACAAAAATAATCTCATATCTTCTCTTTCTTTCCTGCATTTTGTTTCTGCCTGCCATTGCCCTTGCCGATAGTTTTAGTGACAGGCAGGAGTGGAATACCTATCTTAAAGATTCGAGTCATTCTTTGAGGGCTTACGGAAGCCTTGCCTTGCCGCTTGAACAAAAATGGTTTTTTGAAGCGGGAGATGCTATCTACTCTTCGCCTGTTGCTGCTGATGGAAAAGTCTGTTTTGGCTCTCATGACGGCAATCTTTACTGTCTCGATGCAAAAACGGGAAAAATGCTCTGGAAATTCATAACCGATGGCAAGATTTCGGCCTCTCCGCTTATTAAGGATGGCAAATGTTTTGTCGGTTCTGCTGACGGAATGTTTTATGCCGTCGATTTGGAAAGCGGCAACCTTCTGTGGAAATACCGCACCGGTGAAGGAATTTTTTCATCGGCTTCAGAGTTTCTGGGTAAAGTATTTTTCGGTTCCAATGACAGGCATCTTTATTCTCTTGATATGGAAACGGGAAAGCTCGCCTGGAAAAGGGAATTGCCTGATTACAAGTACGGGGGAGTCTATTCTTCTCCTGCTATAGTGGGGGAAGTAATCTATATAGCTGATAAAAAGGGGAATATATTTTGCATTTATGCTCAATCGGGGCAAATCAAGTGGCAGGCCAGGGCGGGAAGCGCCATTTATTCGTCACCTGCAATTTCCGGCGGGATACTGATTATTGGTTCTTACGATGAGCATGTTTACGCATTTAACAGGGAAAATGGAAAGCTGCTCTGGAAGAGCAGGTTGCCTGACTGGATATATTCAACGCCCCTTATTCTGGAGCACGTTGCCGTTGTGGGAGTAAAAGATGGATATCTTTATGCGCTCAATATAAATGATGGAACGCCGGTATGGAAGCTTGATATGAGTGGTCGTATCAGCGCTTCGCCTATTCTTATTGGAAAATATATTTTTGTTGCTTCGGAGAAAGGAAGGCTTGCGCTTATTGATTCCCTCATTGGCGTAGAGAAGTGGGGGACCAGCATAGCGCAGGGAATCCACGGCACACCTGCAATTTATGATGGTTGGCTGTACATTCCGGGCAAAAAAGGGACTTTTTTTGGATTTAGCGGGCCATAATTATGATAGTTAATATTTCCAGGTTGGTTGCAGTCTTATTTATTCTGCTTATTCCCTTCTGCGTTTTTGCTGAAGCCCCCCCCCAGCCTGTCTCTGCTGAAAGCAATGCCGCAAGTTCAGATAAAAGGGCAGAAACTGTAACTGCCGCCGGGGCGGAAGCTAAACCTTCTGAAGAGGGTACTTCGGCGCCTGCCGGAGACGCGCCGGTACCTCCTGCCGGGGATGATGATGTTACCATTAGAGTTGAGGAAAAGGTTGTTGTTGTTGAAAACCCTCATACTGCCGGAGAAAAGGGCTGTCCTTTTTGTCATCAGGAAGGGAAAGAGAAGGAAGGTGTTTTAAGGGAAAAAACGGTAGGTGCCCTTTGTGCAGATTGTCATAAACAGGGTAAACCTCATTTTATTGATTCTTTTCCCTATGGCCCTAACGGTTTAAAGCGGGAATTTGAAAAGCTTGGCTTTACCATACCTGAAAGTGGAATGAATTGTATTACCTGTCATGACCGGCATGCCGAATCGGGCAAGGAGTTTCACCTCATGGCCGAGGTCTATGATTTCTTTATTAAGGTGAGGAGTATTAATCCTCACTGGAGGCAGGGTTTCTGTTATGCCTGTCACCGTGAGAACCCGAAAAAAAGGCCTTTTGCTTTTAAGTGGGAAGGGGACATGATAAAGGTATGCAATTATTGTCATGAGACCCTGTCTGCCGACAAACTGATTCATGCCGTTGGGATGGTTCCTTCCCGGAAAATCCGGGCCAGGATACCTGTCAGCTTTGCCCTTTCCGAAGATGGTTCACTCAATTGCATTACCTGCCACGAACTTAAATACCAGTGCCTTGAAGAGGAGTTTTACAGGAAGGAATCAGATTCTCTTTTCTTCAGAGATGGGCCTTATGAGGAAAGAACGGATATCTGCTTTCGCTGTCATCAGAGAGATGTCTATGAGAGACTAAATCCTCATGATCAGATAAATGATGAAGGTGAGCTTATGACGGAGGTCTGTACATATTGTCATGCCCAAACGCCTGATCCTCAAAAGGATAAGAGTATTGGCAGTGTCGAGTTTGTTACGGAAAAATTAAAAGACCTTTGCCAGCGGTGCCACAGGGACAGACCTCATCCGGGAGGCGCCTTTATTAACTTTGATCACCTCGTTGAACCGCCCAATAAAATAAAATTCTGGATTAAAATGGCGGAAAAAAATAGTAATCTGGTTGTGCCTTTGGAACCTGATACGGATAAAATTTTCTGCTGCACTTGTCATAACCCTCATGAAAGGGGTGTATTAAGAGATAAGTTCGGTAGAGGTTCCGACGATGACAGGAGACTTCGCATGGGAGCTGGATTCGAACTTTGCAGCATTTGCCACCAGGACAAGGCAGGGCCGCCCAGCTAAATTCACTTGAATACTGCCTGTGGCATATATTCTTTTCCTTTCTTCCACCTCATCTAATACTCTTTTCCTTAATCTTCCATAACGAATGAAACCTTATAGCAGAGCAGCAGACTATTTTATTCCTGAAGCGCTGACTTTTATTGCCCGGGAAATAGAACAGACGGCCGGCAATGAAGTTTTTTTTATTGGTTTCGCACAATCATCTCTTGTTTCTGAAGTAAGAGTCGTTGCCAGGGGCAATGGCTATAGTGCGCCTGCTATTTTGAGAGATTTACGGGCAGGGGATGTGCTCATTCATAATCATCCTTCAGGCCTTTTACATCCTTCTGATGCAGATATTGCCGTTGCCTCCCTGGCCGGCGAATGTGGCGCCGCTTTTTATATCATCGATAACAGGGCGGAGAAGCTGTATGCCGTCGTTCCACTTTTTAAGGGAAACACGATAAAACCGCTTGACGGCGAAGAGGTTATAAGCCTGCTTAAAGCCGGATCGAAGCTTTCTTCATCTCTAAAGGCTTATGAGGAGCGTTCGGAACAACTGGATATGGCCTCCGTCGTTACTTCCGCTTTCAATGATGAGAGGATCGCTCTCATTGAAGCAGGCACGGGAATCGGTAAAAGTATGGCCTACCTGGTCCCTTCCATTCTCTGGGCCGTGGAAAACAGGGAACGGATCGTTATTTCAACGAATACAATTAATCTCCAGGAACAGCTTATTGAAAAAGATATCCCTTTATTGCAAAAGAGTATTGACCATGATTTCAAAGCCGTTCTTATTAAGGGAAGGGGTAACTATGCCTGTAAAAGAAAGGCTTTTGCATTGTCCCGGGAAGGCAACTATCTTTTTGAAGATAATAACATAGCTGAAGAAAAATCACTTCTTCAGTGGATAAGTAAAACAAAAGACGGGAGCCGTTCAGACCTTAACTTTATACCGAAAGATTCAAGCTGGGAAAAGATCGTTTCTGAAACGGATGTCTGCCGCAGGAGCAAGTGCTCCTTCTATAATGACTGCTTCTTTTACCAGGCAAGGAGGGAGGCTGCTTCATCAGATATCCTCGTTGCAAACCATCATCTGCTCTTTGCTGATCTTGCCGTAAAGAGTGAGACGGGAACGCATGGCGAAAGTGGAGTAATGCCCCCTTACAGCAGGGTTATTATCGATGAAGCCCATAATGTGGAAGATGTGGCGACGGAATACTTCGGGGCCGCTGTAAGCAAACGGGGCCTGTCACTCACCACGGGAAGACTGGTCAGCAAAAAGGATAGTGCGAAAGGGCTGCTTCCTTTTATTTATCTTAAGATGCAGAAAATGAAAGGGCATATTGCAGGCACCTTTTTAAGCGCAACCTCATCAACTATTAAGGGCGAGCTTATTCCTCATCTTGCCCATATTCGGGAACTGTCTGACGAGCTTTTTGACATGACAGCTTACTGGTCGCTGGAAGTCAAGAAAGGTAACCGTGAAAATGGGGATATGCCCGGTGAAATCAAAGTTCGAATAAAAGACCCTGTTACTTCTGCAAGAGAGTGGAAGCATTTGGAGAACAGCGCATCCACACTGCTTACGGAAGGGAAAATCTGTGCGAGGAAATTAAGGGGGATTGTCAGGGATTTTGAAAATCTTCCTCACGGTGATGAGAGAGAAGCGCTCGACCCTCAAGTCCTTGAACTTAAAGCCTATTCGGAAAGACTGAAGTCATTCCTGACGACGGTTGAAGCCTTCTTTTTTCATAAAGTCGATGGGACCGTAAAATGGATTGAAACAGCCAGAAGGAATGGGGCCATGAGTGTGCGACTGAAAATTTCTCCCATTTCCGTGGCCGAGGCTATGAGTGAGAAGGCATACAAGGTTTGTAAAACGATAATATTTACATCGGCAACCTTGTCTGTAAGAAAGAAGTTTGACTATATAAAGGGGCGAACAGGCCTTGATCTGGCAGGAGAGAGGCTGACAGAAACATTACTTGAGTCTCCTTTTGATTATAAAAGACAGGCCTTTGTCGGCATTCCTGCAGATATGCCCCTGCCTGGCGAGAAGTCCTATGTTGAGAGCCTTGGCAATACTATTTCCCTTGCCCTAAAGGCATCGGAGGGGAAGGCTTTTGTGCTCTTTACTTCTTATCGAATGCTTAATGACGTATACGGCAGGCTTGCTCACAGTGAGCTTCTTTCTCCATACAGGATGATGCGCCAGGGGGACGGTCCGAGAAGTCTTCTTCTGGACAGCTTCAGGAAAGATAAACATTCCATCATCTTTGGAAGTGATTCCTTCTGGGAAGGGGTAGATGTGCCGGGTGACGCACTCATGAATGTTATTCTTGCCAAACTTCCTTTCAGCGTTCCCGATGACCCACTCATCGAGGCAAGGGCTGAAATGCTGGAAGCGGATGGAAAAAATGCTTTTATGAGCTATTTTCTGCCACGGGCCGTTATCAAGTTCAAGCAGGGCTTTGGCAGACTCATAAGAAATAAAAGGGACAGGGGGGCTGTTTTGATTCTCGATTCGAGGATAGTACGAAAAAGTTACGGCAATGCCTTTTTGAGTTCCTTGCCCGATTGTAATGTGCAAAAACTGCCTGCCGGGGATTTGGTGGAAAGTCTGAACCGTTTTTTCATGGATATGGAAGTATAAAACCCCTAAATAGCTTGACAATTTTCACAAATTGTTTATTATCTGTAAAAAAGAATTGAAAGGTTCATATGCTGACTGCAAAAGATATTATGTCCGGGGATGTTACCACCGTAACGCTTGATATGCCTATTTCCGAAGTGGCAGGGATATTTCACGATAGCGTTATAAGCGGCGCGCCTGTTATAGACGATGATGGAAGGCTCATCGGCATTATTACCGAGAGTGATCTCATCGATCAGAACAAGAAGTTTCACATTCCCACAGTGGTAGCCATTTTTGATGCTGTTGTTTACCTTGAAAGCCTGAAAACTTTTGAAAAAGATCTTCAGAAAATGACCGGGAGCAAGGTAAAAGACCTCTATACACAGGATGTCGTTTCCGTTGACCAGCATACGCCCATCAATGAAATAGCTACAATTATGTCTGACAGGCATTTTCATACCATTCCCGTTCTTGACGGGGATAAACTTGTGGGAATTGTCGGTAAGGATGATATTGTAAAGACCATGGCATCATCCGGTCCCTCCTGATTTAATTTTTTTTAAATGCATACCTCTCTCGAATTCATATTAAAGGATGTTGAAGAGACAATCGCTCTCGGTGAGAGACTGGGCACTTTTGTAAAGAGCGGACAGGTTGTTGCGCTTATCGGTGAACTCGGTGCAGGCAAGACGACACTTGCAAAGGCAATAGCCCGTGGTCTTGGTGTGGCTGACGACGTTATTGTCAGCAGTCCCTCCTATACGCTTGTCAATGAATATGATGGAAGGTTCCCTCTCTATCACTTTGATCTTTACAGATTGGAAGGCGCTCATGATATTCATGATCTCGGTTATGATGAATACCTGGAAGGAGAGGGTGTTTCTCTCCTCGAATGGGCAGATATCGCGCCTGAACTCCTTCCGAAAGAGCATCTGGAAATAAGAATGGAAATTATAAACGATAAGGAAAGAAAAATGACTCTCAAGGCAAGAGGTAAAGATTCGGAGAGAATTCTTGATCGCCTTCATTCCAAATATAAAGCAGGGTCCTTGTGACTTACGATATTTGCATCATAGGAGGAGGGCCCGGCGGCTATAGTGCGGCCATAAAAGGGGCGCAACTTGGCGCAAAAGTGGCCCTTGTCGAGAGGGAATCGCTGGGAGGAACCTGTCTTAATCACGGCTGTATTCCTACAAAAAACCTTTACTCTGCATCGGAGCTGCTAAGAGGGCTCTCTGAGGGGGCAAAGTTCGGTATTAAAATATCGGGGGCAAATGTCGAGTTTCCCCTTATGATGGAAAGAAAAAACGAGGTCGTTGATCACCTGAAAAGTGGTCTTGTAAGACTTTTTAAAGACCATAAGATAGATATTTTTGAGGGCAAAGGGGCCATTGAAAGCGCGGGAAAGGTAAGGGTGGACAGTCCGGGTTCGACGGAGATTATCGAAGCGCCGAAGATTATTATTGCCACAGGGTCCGAGGCTGCCGACATTCCGCCTCTTAGAATTGACGGCAGGATGGTTCTCGGCAACAGGGAGATCCTGCAACTGACAAAAATTCCGGAAAAGTTGATTGTTGTCGGTG
>JAOUBX010000064.1 GCA_029860075.1 Deltaproteobacteria bacterium
GCGTTATTTCAATACTCTCGGGCTGACCGTTCTTATTGGCTGGTATACGGGCGCTGTTATACTTATACAGGTATATCCCGCATTTGTGCCTATGCAGTACAACACGGCGCTTGGCTTTCTTTTGAGCGGTACCGCTATATTGGCATTGCTCCACAGGTATTCACCTGTGGCGATTGCCTGTGGTTCCGTGGTGGCTCTTATAGGAATCCTGACGCTTATCGAATACCTTTTCAATGTCAACCTCCTTATCGATGAATTAATGATGAAACATTATGTAGGGGTGAAAACCTCGCATATGGGGAGAATGGCGCCCAATACAGCCCTCTCTTTCACGCTTGCCGGTTTTGCTGTCATCATTATGGGGGCTTTTTCGCACTATAAGCGATGCGCGCTTATTGTGGCCATTCTTGCAGCGCTCATTCTGGGGCTTGGCATCATTGCTTTTTCAGGCTACCTGACAGGACTTGAAAGCGCCTATGGCTGGGGGCGTTTAACGCGCATGGCTGTTCATACGGCTTTTGGTTTTATGGTCCTGGGCATCAGTTTTTCAATGCTGGCCTGGATGGAGGAGCAGGAGAAAGAGGACAGCTTCCCTTATTGGTTTCCCCTGCCAATCGCTATTACCGTATTGACTTTTTCCATCAGTTTGTGGCAGGCGCTGAATCATGGCCCCGGTGAAAATTTTTCCAAAAAAATGGCCCATCATTTTGTCCTGGTCTTTGGAACGGTTTTGGCCTTTGCTATTGCTCTTACGGTAAATCTTGCCCAGAAAACCCACAGACAAAGATCGGCCATAAAAGAAGCCCATGACGAACTGGAAAAAAGGGTCCGGGAGCGTACGGCAGAACTGGCAGAAGCCAATAAAAACCTGCTCGCTGAAATGGAGGAGCGCAAACGGGCTGAAAAGGAACTGGAGCAAAAGCGTCGCCTTGCCGCCATGGGGGAAATGTCAGCCCATGTTGCCCATGAAATCAGAAATCCCCTCCATAAGGTCAGCCTGAGTTATGAGCTGCTCAAGGATTCCCGATCTATTGAAGGAAGTGACAGAGAAGCGCTCCAGATCATAGGGGAGGAAATCCATAGTCTCATCGCCATAGCAACAGACCTTCTTGATTATGGCAGAGGGAGCGAAATTAAAAAGGAAAAATTTGACTATTGCCCTTTTATGGAAAGCATGGTCAATGAGTTCCAGGAAAAAACAACGAAAGCGGGCATCGGCTTTATTAACAATCTTCCTCAACAGTGCAGCCCCTTAAATGCCGACCGGGTAAAGATTCACCAACTTATCGTTAATATGCTGGACAATGCTATCGAGGCTATGCCTGATGGTGGAACCCTTACACTTGATGTGCATGAAAAGGATGGGAAACTGATTATATCCGTTTCTGATACAGGTCAAGGCATTGCAGCGGAGGATCTGGAAAATATTTTTATGCCCTTTTTTACAACGAAATCGGTGGGGACTGGTCTTGGCATGGCCATATTAAAACAGTTTGTCGATCTTCACGGAGGTCATGTTCAGGTTGACAGTAAGGTTGGTGAAGGCACAACGATAAGGGTCAGCCTGCCTCTTGATTCGTGATTTCCAGACCCTGTAAAAAAACAATCAGGGCCGATGGAAGGTCTCATTGAGCAGTAATGATTTTCAAGGCATGTTTTTTAATGTCATCTCCGGAAAAGACAATATTTTCTGAAAAGGCCTTTATGTTTTTTTCACCGGGAAAAATAAGCAAAAAAAGCCCGTAATAGACAAGCTCGCTCCAGGGCGCCTGAATTTTTTGAAATTCCTTATATCCGCCGTATTCATAGGCGTAGATAATCAAGTAGTTGCAATTAAAACCCGATAAATAATAATCAAAGCTGCTTTTACCAAAATCAAAGGGCTTTTTAAAAGGAACTTTTCTGATATTCCTTATATTTTTTATAAAACCGGTTTTCTGTTCTGCTTCAAGGGCTTTATGAAAATTTATGAAGCTCATGGCCCTTCTTATTATGTCGGGATTATCAGTCAATCGTATAATTTCAATCTTTTCGGCAGGGTAATAGCCCATGGTATTTTCAACGGGCCCCGTAAAAATGGAATGACCTTCCCTCAGGGGAGAAATATTGATTATCTTTCCCTTTCCCAGGTATAACGAAGAATGCTCGGCATTGCCCGGAATTCCTTTGCTGAAAAACTTTAAGGAATACCGGGTATAAAGGCCGTCTTTTTCCGTCCAGGCGACAGGCCGGAAGATGATATCTCCGGCCCTGACATCCTTAAAGGTCTTGTTTCCGTAGACAATATGATCACCCTTATCACCACTGATGATGTAAATACCGCTTGTCTCAAGTGTGCCGCTTTGCAACTCTTTTAAGGTCACATATATTACAAGGTGCCAATAGAGGGAATAGGTAATAAAGAAAAGCAGCAGGCAGAAGGTATGTTTTTTGACAAAACGCGTTTTTTTCATTTCTCACATCATCGGTTTGCTTTTATTAGAAGTCTAGCACCGGCTGTGAGGCGGTTCAAGGGAGGGAAACACACCGGGCAGAGGGGCAAATAGCAGTCCACAGGAAGGCTTTGAGCGGATTGTATGGAAAAAAGATGATTTCTGTAAAGCAATAGCCCTAAAAGTGTGGTATAAAATTAGAAAATCGTCTGGAGGCATAAATGAAAAAAAGCGCTATTGCCGCTATAATTGCCGCCCTCCTTCTGGCGGGGAATTCATCTGTTGTTAAATCGGAGGGAAAAAAGAGCGCATCCCTTTCCCGTGCCGGTGACATTACCTTGATGAAAATAGGGAAGAAGCCAACCATAGGAGTTAATCAATTTATCGGAAAGTGGCTGGCTTCCGACACGGGATCTACCGTGACAATCAAGCCGGGAGGAAGATGGAAGTCCGTTTCCCCTGATGGCGAGTATCATATGTCGGGAAAATGGAAAATAGTAAAAGGGGCTCTCTTCTGGAAGTATCACGGTTATCATGACAGGGTTGAAGAGATCAATATTATCGAAAGTATTAGTAAAGACAGGTTTGTTATCAGAAAACCCGACGGATCGCTTGTCGAGTTTAAACGGATTAAAGACTAGTACCGCTTCAATGTGATAAATCGGGGTTCAGAGCTTCACAAATTGGCCAAGGCAAGGCGCTGTCCGAAGGAAGTGGCCCCGTTTTTTCAGGGACTGCTGCCGGAGGTTCCCCGGAATTTAAGCACATGAAAAAGACTGGCGTAATCGTCAGTCCACCGCAGTGATTGCATGTCCTCACGTAAAAGAAACTTCCCTGTTTTTTTTATCTTCTCATTGTTAAGGATAGATTGATTTGCCGTAATGAGTACCCATGTTGCGGCCCAGGTAGCCTCTTCAATCCTGTCCTGTGAATCAATAAGCACGGCTTCCCAGCCAATGGCCTCTGCAATTGCCCTTGTAACGGGAGCAAGGTCGAAGTTACTGTTGGAAATATGAATAGCCAGAATTCCGTCGTCTCTGAGGCGGTTTCTGTATAGCTCCGCACTTTCCCGGGTAAGGAGGTGAATGGGGATGAAGTCACCGCTGAAGGCGTCGGCCACGAGGATATGAAATTTTTCTTCTTCCCCTCCCACCAGTTCATTTTCAAGGATGATTCTTGCATCACCGGCGATGGTTTTAATTGATGCTGCTGAATCTCTCTGATACCAGAACCACTTCCTGGAGAGCGTAATGACATCATTATTGATCTCATAAAAGCGCACCTTGTCTCCCTTGTTGGCAAGGGCAGCTATGGTGCCTGTTCCAAGCCCTATAACGCCGATGTTAAGCGGCTTTTTCCGCATGCGGCCGGGATGGCTGTTCACTGCCAGCCAGACACCTGTTCCCTTACCATAGTAGGAGGTGGGTGTGCCGCGCCAGGGAGGGTCTTCGTAAGCCGTCCCATGCAGCACTTTGCCGTGGTGCATTTGCCGGACACGGCCTATGTTGTCATCGACAAATTCAGCTACCTTCAAAACGCCGTAAAAGTTGCGGGACAAAGCGGCTGCATCTTCAAGGTCTTTTTCCACGGCCTTTACCAGACTGGTTGCCATAAAGATATTGGCCGGTAAAATAATCCCCCACAGGTAGATTCGGCGACCTTTAAAAAGGGGAGATCTTTGATCGAAGAAGAGTATGCAGACTATGACCAGAGTCATGGACATGAGTATAAAGTGGTATTCCCAGTAAGCGGGAAAGAGAAAAGGCGCCCCAACTGCCACACAGAGGCCACCCAGGGCGCCGCCGCCGGCAATCATCAGAAAAAACAGGGTCAAATATTTTGGAGAGGGCTTTCTTTTGGCAAGTTCACCGTGGCATATCAGGCAGCCTGCAAAGAGGGCTCCCGTATAAAGGACAATCTGCCAGGCCAGCGGAAGGCTCAGTTCCCCTGCCAGGTCTTTTGAAATGATGACACTTAAAATGAGGAGCAGGGGAATACTCCACCAGCGTCTGTATAGATCGCTTCCCTGGAAGACAAGAATGAATGTAAGCAAATATACAGAGAGAAAAAGGACCCATAAAAAGGGGATAACGGCCACATTCTGGGTTACCTGGTTTGTCGTGGAAAGGAGAAAGGTTGAACCACAGGCGGAAAGTACAAGCCACAGGACGGCGCTTCCCGCCGATGGCGGCCTTTCTTCATCAATGGAAGTACAGGATTCTCCGGCCGGTTTGTATCGGTCGTCATCGGCAGGCGCAAGAAGAGTAAAATGCCTCCCTTTCCATATCTGACGGGCACAGAATCCACAGAGAAAAATAAAAAGGCCGTAGGAGAGGGACCAGACAATGGCCTGGGTATATCTGGCCAGCAGCGGCTCGAAAAGAAAAGGATAGGTAATAAGACCGAGCAGCGAACCTGCATTGGAGAGGGCATATAAAGGGTAGGGAGATTTCCCTTTGTGGCCTATTGCAAACCAGGCCTGAAGCAAGGGGCCTGTTGTGGTCAGCATAAAGTAGGGGCCGCCAACGGTAACGGTGAGGAGTCCAAGGATGAGCAGTATGGGGTTATCTCCTCCCTCCGGCTTCCAGCTGTTTGCGGGTATGACAGGGAGGAGGAGGAGGGTAAGAAGGAGCAGGCCTAAGTGAACCATTCCCTGGGCAGGCAGGCTTTTCAGGTTGGCCAGCCAGTGGGCATAGGCATAGCCGCCGAGAAGGAGGAGCTGAAAAAAGAGGAGGCACGTTGTCCATACGGCAGGCGTTCCACCGAACCAGGGGAGGATGTGTTTGCCTATAAGCGGCTGCAGCTGAAAAAGAAGAAAGGCGCTTAAAAAAATAGTCAGGCCATAAAGTGTAATGGATTGGGTGTTTGTTCTGGTGTCCGGCACAGAGATTTGCCTCTATATTGTATTCGATTTTTTTGTATTTTACACCGAAACCGACAACAGGGGGGAGCCTTATTTTGTCTGTCCGGCTTTTTAACTTCTGCTAAAGGGTGATTTGAGTAAAATTAGTTAAGCAACAGATCCATTTATGTTATATTTTATTAATGCCGAAAAAGCGTGATAAAAAGACCTTTCAACCCCTGGCGGAACGGATGAGACCCCTCACCTTTGATGATTTTATGGGCCAGGAAGATATTACCGGCGAAAAGCTCCCCCTCAGGTCTTCCATGGAAAAAGGAGCGCTCCCCTCTGTTATTTTGTGGGGGCCGCCGGGGTCGGGAAAGACGACCCTTGCCCGGCTTATTGCCGGTAAAATGTCGGCCAACTTCGAGTCCATTTCAGCCGTTTTGTCCGGCGTCAGGGACGTGCGGGCCATTATGGAGAAGGCTGCCCGGTTAAAGGCCGGAGGGACGGAGACCATTCTTTTTGTCGATGAGGTTCACCGTTTTAACAAGGCCCAGCAGGATGCCTTCCTCCATCATATTGAAGACGGTACCATTACCTTTATCGGCGCTACCACGGAAAACCCCTCCTTTGAAGTCGTTCCTCCCCTTTTGTCCCGGTGCAAGGTCCTTGTTTTGAGGGAGCATTCACAGGAGGGCCTCATTTCCATATTGAAAAGAGCGCTCAAAGACAGGAAAAGGGGGCTCGGAGAGTATCCGGTGGAGATGGATGACGACGTTCTTGGTTTTGTTGCCGCCATGTCTCATGGCGATGCGCGAACGGCCCTTAATTCACTGGAGGAACTTGTAAATTACAAGCTTGAGGGGGATGAAGCGGTTAGTATTACCATGAGTGATGCCGAAGAGGTGGTGAGAAAGAAGGCGCTTCTCTATGATAAAGGGGGTGAAGAACATTACAATGTGATTTCAGCCTTTATAAAAAGCATGAGGGGCAGTGACCCCGATGGGGCGGTTTACTGGCTTGCCAGGATGCTTGAAGCGGGAGAAGACCCCCTTTTTGTGGCCAGAAGGATGGTTATCTTTGCTTCAGAAGATGTGGGAAATGCAGATCCGCGGGCAATTACCGTTGCCCTGGCGGCAAAGGACGCCTTTCACTTTGTGGGCATGCCCGAAGGGTGGATACCCCTGGCCCAGGCGGCAACTTATCTTGCCACTGCGCCTAAAAGCAATGCCTCCTACATGGCCTACAGGGAAGCCAAAAAGGACGTAAAGAACCTGGGCGCCCTCCCTGTACCGCTTCATATAAGAAATGCGCCGACAAAGCTCATGAAGGGAATGGGCTACGGCAAGGGGTACATGTATCCCCATGACTACAGCGACGCAGTTGTTAACCAGCAGTTTCTTCCGGAGAAGCTCAAAAAGAAGCGCTATTACCGGCCAAAAGATAGCGGCTACGAAAAGCGGATCATGGAGAGGATGGATTTTATTAAAGGAAAAAAGGGGAAATAAACAAGGAATAAGCTATGCAGAAGATAAAAATCCTTTCGGAAAATCTCTCCAATATGATTGCCGCCGGCGAGGTAGTGGAGAGGCCCGTATCTATTGTAAAGGAACTGGTGGAAAACGCCATCGATGCAGGAAGCTCGAAGATTGAAATCAGCCTTAGAGAAGGGGGGAAGCGGTACATAAGAATTGCCGATAACGGCCGGGGAATGGGCAGGGATGACGCCCTTCTCTGTCTTGAACGGCATGCCACCAGCAAGATCGAATCGCCGGAAGACCTCTTTAATATTACTACCATGGGATTCAGGGGAGAAGCACTGGCAAGTATTTCTTCCGTTTCAAAAATGGTGATCTCAACAAAGGAAAAAGAGGCCATTGAGGGGACCTCCATCATTATCGAGGGAGGGACCGTAAAAGATGTTACTGCGGCAGGGATCCCGTCAGGAACCATTATAGAGGTTAAAAACCTCTTTTTCAATACGCCGGCAAGAAGGAAATTCCTCAAGACGACCGTTACCGAAATGGGGCATATCAGCGATTTTGTGGCAAGGACGGCCCTTGCCTTTCCATCCATCGGTTTTTCCCTTAGAAGCGAAAAGGCGACCCACTTTGAACTCCCCCGCGGGGCGGTTCTCGAAGAGAGAATAGCGGCTCTCATCGGCAAAGAGGGAGCGGGAAACCTTATTGAAATTAATGAAGAGTCGGCAGAGCTCAGGCTTTCGGGCTTTATTTCTCCCCCTTCAATGCAAAGATCGAGCGCCTCCGGCCTTTATATCTACGTTAACGGCCGTTTTGTGAGAGACAAGGTTATCAGGCATGCTCTTCTTCAGGGTTACGGCAATTATATTATGCGGGGTAAATATCCCCTTGCCGTTATCTTTCTTGAAATTGATCCGGCTAACGTTGATGTCAATGTTCATCCGGCCAAAAGTGAGGTTCGTTTCAGGGAGTCGGGCGCCGTTCATTCCTTTGTAAGCAGTACCATTGATAAGGCGCTGGGAAGGCGGCAGTGGCTTCCTGCTTCAGGGGAGAGCGATAGCGGTTTCTCCGGCGAAGAGAGAAGAGAAAATATAAAAAGAGCGGCTGCCGAATATGTTTCACAAAATGAGACGCTTCAGCTCAAGGGAGGGTACGTTGCCAGAGAGGAATTCCACCGCCGCCGGGGCAATCCGGTTATTGCCGGCCATGGGGAGAAGTTCCCGGGAGCCCTTTATGAAGAAGAGCTTCCCTCCGGGGAAGCAGTGTTAGCAAAAGAGGAGAAAAGCAGCTATTTCTCTTCCCTTGCCGTTATCGGACAGGTGGGGGAAATGTATATTGTCTGCGAAGGAGAAAAGGGGATGATTCTCATCGACCAGCATGCCGCCTGTGAGAGAATCGCCTTTGAAGAACTAAAGCGTGGTTATGACAAGAAAAACTACAAGATCCAGCAACTCCTCATTCCTGAAACAATCGATTTGACGCCCCGCGAGGCTTCGGCCCTTGAAAACAACAGGAATCAGGTAGCCAGACTCGGCTTTCATATTGAAAACTTCGGTGGAAGAAGTTTTGTTGTAAAGGCCATTCCATCCATTCTCGGCAGCAAAAGTGTGAAGGAGATAGTTACTGATATGGCTTCCGAACTGTCGGAACTTCCCAAGTCGAAGTGTTTTGAGGCGGCCCTTGAAGATATCATAAAGAGAATCGCCTGCCACTCTGTCGTCAGGGGAAAAAGAAGAATGACCCATGAAGAGATGAGGGCCCTTCTTAAATCGATGGATGAATCAGGTATTGTTCCCCATTGTCCCCATGGAAGACCCGCCCACATCGATTTCACCCTGCCGGAAATTGAAAAGCGGTTTGAACGGACCTGATGAACCGCCCGGCATTGATCTGCATCGTCGGCCCTACGGCGTCCGGTAAAAGCGCTGTCGCCGTTGAACTTGCAAAAAGTCTCGACGCTGAAGTGGTGAGCGCCGATTCAATGCAGGTTTACCGTTATCTGGACATTGGAACGGCCAAGCCTTCTCCCCCCGAGATGAAGCATGTCCCCCATCATATGATAGATGCAGTCAATCCCGATGAGGATTTCACGGTTTCCGATTACAGGGAGATGGCCGCCGGGATTATAGATGATATTCATAAAAGAGGGAAAAGGGTCATTATCGCGGGAGGCACAGGTTTGTATGTGCGGGCCCTGATTAAAGGGCTTGTTGATACGCCCGAAGCCGATAAAAGGCTGAGAGAAGAATTAGAAGAAGCAGCAGAAAAAAAAGGCCCCTTATCCCTTTACAGGAAACTGGAGGAAATCGATGCCGAGGCGGCTCGTGGGATACACCCAAATAACCGGGTCCGTGTCATCAGGGCATTGGAAGTGGCAATGTTGTCGGGGCGAAAGATCTCCGATTTTCAGCGTTCTCATCGATTTAGCGAAAAAGCCTACCCTTTCCTTATGCTGGGAATTGATGTTGAAAGGGACGAACTCTACAGGCGGATCGAAAGCCGGGTTGAAACCATGGTTGAAAATGGTTTTGAAAGGGAGGTGAGGAGACTTCTCGACAGGGGGTATTCACGAGACTTAAAACCGATGCGGGCCGTGGGATACAAGGAGATGTGCGCTCATATTATTGATGGCGTTCCCTTTGAAAGGACTGTTGAGCTTATAAAGCGGGATTCGAGGCGTTATGCCAAAAGGCAGCTTACCTGGTTCAGGAAAGAAGAGGTGCAGTGGCTGAAAAGAGAAGCCTTCGCCGCGGAAGAATTAAGAGAAAGGCTTTTATCTTTTGTAATGCATCCTGAAGAATGGAGGGAATCTCTGCTAATATAGAGGGACTCCATGCCCGGTGAAAGGAGGAGTTGTCAGGTTCTGTTCTTTTGGGCAAAGCGGGAAATCTTTGTCTCCCGTCAAGTTGGCGCACTAAAAAAATTCTAAAATTATTTCTTCTGCCTCCTTCACTTTGAACTGCGCCCTGCCTTGACCGATTTGTGAAGCTCTTAATCCCGGTTTATTACTTTGAAGGCGTACCGGATGAGACAACACAGTTTCTTCCCGAGCCCTTTGCTTTATAAAGGTATTTGTCGGCTTTTTCAAGCAGTTCCATCGTCGAATTTCCATCTATGGGAAATGTTGCAACGCCTGCACTAAGTGTTATCTTCCGGTTGGGGAAGCTATGTGCCGCAACCTTTGCAAGGAGTTTTCTGGCATAGTTTGTCGTTTCTTCCACGCCAAGTTCAGGCACGATAATACAGAATTCTTCTCCTCCAAACCTTCCTGCCACGTCTGTTACCCTCGAGTTTTGTCTGAAGAGGGAGGCTACGCCTTTAAGCACCTTGTTTCCTTCCAGGTGGCCAAAGCTGTCATTGTAAGGTTTGAATTTGTCGATATCGAGCATGATGACCGAAAAGTTTGTATTGTGCCTGTTGGCTCTCTGGAATTCTTTCTGGAACTGCTCCATAATGTAACGATGATTGTAGAGCCCCGTCAAACCGTCGACAATGGTGAGCATCCTCATATCTTCAATTGATTTGACGCGTTCTATGGTAAGGCCCGCGTAGACGGATATAATGGAAAAGATAGAAATATCTTCTTCCATTATCTGACGAGTCCTGAAATCATTGAGGTAAAGGATACCTATAATTCTCCCTTCAACCATGAGGGGGGCTGCAAGGACGGACCTGACACCTTCTTTTACGAGAAGCGGGTTCAGGTTGTTAAGTCTGTCTACGTCGTTCATAAAGATGGGGCCTGACGCATTGAATACGCGGCTCGTCAATCCTCCCTTGCGAAGCGACCATTCATCCACTTTTTTGAACTGATCACTGAATCCCTTGGCCGCAATGAGCCTCATGGTCTCCCTTTTTTCATCGAATACAGCCATGGAGCCTGCCGGCATGTTAAGAAGCTTTGTCGCATAATCAACAACGGCATATCCGGCGTCTTTCATACTGTCAATACTTTCTATAATAAGGCCCAGGTGGTACAGCGCTTCATGTTCGCGAAGCACTTTTTCCTTCTCGCGCTCACGCTTGCGCCTTTCATCGGTGAGCTGCCACATGAGCATGGCGGAAAGGCCACCCATAAGCTCCGTTTTTGGATGTTTAAGGGCGAGAATATCAGCTTCAACCTTATTCGACTTTGTAAGGTCTATTATGACGTCGAGTTTTTTTGATATAAGTTTTTTATAATCGCTAAAAATGGGTATGTTGGCCATGTTGGCAATGGCCAGGCCCGGTGCGGATTTGCTTTTCTCTGCAACACCGACGATGGTAATGGCAGGATTGTCTTTCAACACTTCAAGAACTGCAGCGCCGCCAACGCCGCAACCGATGATACCTACAAAAATAGTCGAGGTTGACTCTTCCTCATCGGGAGGGCTTGTGTTGAGGAGGCCAAGTCCGATTGCCTGGCTAACGGCCTGGGTGCGGGTTGAAACATCAAGTTTTCTCATCACATTAGACATATGATACTTGACGGTCCATTGGGATTTGCCGATTATGGTTCCAATTTCATTATTACTTTTTCCTTCTTTTACCCAGTGCAATATTTCAACTTCGGATTTTGAAAGGTCCGGATTATCCATTCGGGTAGCGCTCCCTTCCCGTTATTTAAATTCCGCGGGGATTGTTTTTTTGTTCTTTGATTTTCTTTTAGATAGCAGACATGGGGTTGTTTGACGATTTTCCCCATGAGAAATCTACTACTAATGCAGTATTAAGTCTACTACCCAATCGGGCAGTGGCTGCATTGGCAGTCCCCTGTATGTGCCGGGTAGGAATTAAGAGATTTTTAAATAATTAAAGCAGGCGAATAAGGAATTTTACCCTTTATTCTCTTTTGTTGAGGTCGGAAAGCATGTTCTTGTCTTCCTTGTTAATACCTTCTATTTCGAAGCCGGCTGTAATGTGCTCCGGGTTTAAATGCTGTTTGTACCATTTTGCCTTTCCCCGGCAGTGGATGGTTTCCTGATCATCCTTTCTCTTTTCTTCAGGAAGGGAGATTTCAAAGCTGTAGGTTTCACCAATGACGACTTTCTCTTTCATGACTACCTTCAGCCCTTTTATGGATACATCGACGAGCCGCCCTGTAAAATCTTTTCCCGATGCCGATTTTATCCTGGTGAAGTAGATCAGATGTTTTCTGGGGGACCTGTCTACCTTGTTTATCATGAGTGTACCCCTTTCTCTCGATATGAGGAGTAAAAATAGAGGTTTTGACTTTTGGAATATTAAGTAAAATATATTATCAGCTACGGGTAATGTCAAATTAAATAAGGAAATACCGGCAGTTTTTAAGGCGGGGATAAAAAGACTGTTTTTTAGGAGAGATAAAAAAGGCGATGCCCGCGGGCATCGCCTATAATGTTAAATGGAGTAAGAATATTTTTTGCGCCTTATAAAGCAGGCCAGAAGCAACAAGCCTGAGCCAAGGAGGAGAAATGTTGACGGTTCGGGAATCGTTGCCGCTGCATCATGAGAAAAGGGGGCAAAGTACTCAATATTGCCGTCTGCATCTTTCGTGTAGAGATCAAAATGATAAGAAGCAACCTCCTCTGACACCAGGAAAGACCAAACATCTGTCAGGTCGATGGAGAATTCATGAATGAAGCCGTCAAAGTTTGTAGCGGATCCATCCTGGGTATTCCATAAACATTCCGTACAGAAATCAGCTGTAGAGAAAGTAAATTCAACTTCTGTGTAGAGTGTTTGGAAAATTCCGTGGCTCTTCTGGTTCTTGTCGCCAAAAGCATTCCCATAGGCCCAACCTGTCAGCGCCACCCCATCCACAGCGCCACCGGCATAAGTCATATTGCTTGTTCCCTTTGGATCTGCTTCAACAGCGATAGAAAGATAGGCTGTTTGTCCTGCCGTTATGTACTTGTTGCCGTTTATTTCATCGCTCACATCGGTTACGCCTCTGGCCAGCGCCTGCAATGTAAAAAGCGGACTGTAGACCAGGGTCGACTCTTCTTCTCCACCTACATAAGTGCCACCATCAATGTCCAGTTGAAGCAGAGGTAATGCATTTGCCTCAGACCACTGAATAATGCTAAAAAGTGATACGAAAATAAATGATAATAACCGGAGTTTCTTTGCTCTTTCCATGATTTTATGCCACCTCCTTCTTTAATTGTTCCCTGTGGTTTCTCTTGATTTATAAGAATAGCAATTATAATGCCACTAAACATTAGTCTTCTAATATGTTGATTTGTAACGGTTTTTTCAAAGAAAAATTATTGCAGGCAGTTATGCCATGGCCCTTGTAAAAAAAAATGACACAACGTGGGAGTTTTTAAAGAATTAGAGCCTGAATTGAGTTGATTCGGTAATTATGACGCTTGAATAGCCTTTTCCCCCCTTATTTTTGTAAAATAAGCTGACTATTTTGGCGTTGCAAAAGCAACTATTGTGGGGCGCATTCTGCGTTTCCCCTGTGGAGTATTTTTGTCGCAGCATTGAGGAAATGGGAGATTTTAAGCCGGAAAGCGCTCTGTTGAACTATAAATTCATGTCCGCCGCCCTTTTCGGGGTTAATCTTTTTTTACGGCAGCCTCTACATAGTCAATGATGCTTTTTTCCAGCTTTACATTATTCAGGCTGTTGATTTCAACAAGGCAGGTAGGGCTTGTTACGTTAATTTCCGTAATCCAGTCACCTATTACATCGAGACCGACGAAATGAAGGCCGTCTTCTTTCAGTTTTGGAGCAATCGTGTGGCAGAGTTCATGGTCTCGTTCCGTAATTTCACATTTCCACCCTGTTCCACCGATATGGATATTTCCCCTGTGTTCGTCATCCTGGGGGACGCGGCTAACAGCGCCCACCGGTTCGCCGTCAAGGAGAATAATCCTTTTATCTCCATCCCTGATTTCAGGGATATATCTTTGGGCCATAATGAATTCCTTTCCGAACCGGGTCGATGTCTCAAGAAGGGCGTTAATGTTTTTATCCTTGCTGTGGATATAAAATATTCCTTCCCCGCCGCATTTGCCCAGCGGCTTTATTATCATCTCTCCCCCGATTTCATGGAGAAACTTCTTAATCCTGCGGGAATCCTTGGATACGATTGTTTCAGGTATGGCGTCGGGGAAATTCATGGCGTAGAGCTTTTCGTTTGCACTCCTTATCCCCCTGGGATCATTGATAATGAAGGTATGTTCCCGGGCAAGTTCCAGCAGGTAGGTAGCATAGACGTAATCCATATCAAAGGGTGGGTCTTTGCGCATAAAAATGGCGTCCAGGTCTTTAAGTAAAGCCTCTTCGCTTTCTCCCAGGCAGAAAATATCTTCACAGTCGGCGAATTCAACTTCTCTCATCACCGCAGCGGGGAGCGCCTTTTCAATGAAGAGATCTTCAACGAGGCAGTAATAAATTTTATGCCCCCTTTCGATAGATTCACGCATCATAAGCAGTGTTGAGTCTGTTTCTCTGTTTATAGACTCTCTGGGGTCCATAATAAATAAAAATTTCAAATCCGATCTCCCTTTAAGCTGTTCTTTCTTTTGAATCAAAAGTTTCTGGAGAGTATAATAGAGGGATAGAAAAAAGGGTAAAGAAAAGTTATGTCCATGTCAAAAAAAAGTGAAAGTGATTTAGGTTTATATATACACATACCCTATTGTATAAAAAAATGTCCCTATTGTGCCTTTAATTCCTTTCCCAGGGGTTACGTTAACGCCGGATACGTCGATTCACTTATTAAGGAATCCCGCTGGGCAGGTGATCTTTTAAATATTGCAGGCAGGCCGCTTGAAAGTCTCTACCTTGGTGGCGGCACACCCTCTCTTCTTGATCCCCTTTCTATGGAAAAGCTCATAAACAGTATCTTCTCATCCTATGGCCGGGCAAGGCATTGCGAGGTTACCCTGGAAGTCAATCCCGCAACGAATGGCGGGGAAAAATTGAAAGCCTTTCGCTCTGCCGGCATAAACCGCCTGAGCATGGGCGTGCAGAGTTTTAATGATGACAATCTGAAATTTCTCGGCAGGCTTCATGATGCCGGAGAGAGTGAAAAGGCTTTTTCCGATGCAAGAGGAGCAGGTTTTGACAACATCAGTATGGATATAATCTTTGCTCTCCCCGGGCAGGATGGGAAAGGGCTGCTGAAAGAACTTGAAAAGGCGGCATACCTCGGTCCTGAACATATTTCACTTTACCTGCTGACCATGGAAGAGGAAACCCCTATGAATGAAAGGGCCCGAAAGAGAGAATTTTTCCCTGCTCCCGACCATGTGCAGGAGGAACTCTTTCTTCTTGCGGCGGACTATCTTGCCGGCAGGGGCTACAGCCGCTATGAAACCTCGAATTATGCCAGGGAGGGATACCGGTCAAGGCATAATATGCGTTACTGGCAGGGTGGCGATTATATCGGTTTGGGCGCCGGCGCCCATTCCTATCTGTCCGAACCGGGCTGGGGGATACGCTGGTGGAACCTGAGAGATGCCGGAGAGTACGAAACGCGCATAAAAGAGGGTCTCATGCCTCTTGAATCGCTGGAGATACTCAGCAGAGAAGAGGCGGTAAGAGAAACGGTATTTACGGCCTTGAGAACAGGCGAGGGTTTGAAAGAAGGTTTTCTCAGGGAACGATTCGGCCTTTCTCTCTATGAAGTGGTTTCAGAGGATAAGCTTCTCCATATTCCTTATGAACTCTATCAGGCAGAGGGCGGGAATCTCTCTCTTACAGACCGGGGAGCGCTGCTGGCTGATGATATTGCGGAGCGCATATCTTTGTAGTGGAGAAACTTTCTTTGCAAAATTTCTTCTCTTTTGATATGAATATGTTCTCAATTCTATTTATGGAGAAACAAACCCTATGAGCCAGGCTTTTCCCGCAGTGAGAAAATCGGAACGACTTCCTATTACACTGGAAGTAAATTTCAAGACGGAACTGGAGTTTTTAAACTCCAAGACGAGAAATATCAGTGCCGGCGGAATGTTTATCCGCACCTTTTACCCCCTGCCCGAAGGGACGGAACTTAATGTTCGTTTCAGTATCCCCGAGATTGAGGTGGATTTTTCGGTAGTTGCAAAAGTTGTCTGGTCCGCCGTCGTCAGGGAAAGTGAAGATGAATCCGGCATGGGGATTAATTTTCTGAATATGAGTGAAGAAAAGTCGGAAATCCTTAAGAATTATATCGAGAAAAAATTAGGAATGATTTAACTCCGGCAATTTTCTTTTACAATTTCAAGCAGATACCTTGCCGCCTTTTCCATATCTTCAATCCTGATCCTTTCCTCATTGCTATGGACTTTATCCATGCCCGTGCCTATAATAGCGACATCGATTCCCCTGCTGTTAAAAATATTGGCGTCACTTCCCCCGCCGCCGACCCGCAAATTGACCTTTTCCCCGAGATTGGCCGCACTTTTTTCAGCGAGCGCTATGGGCCTGCATTTCCTGTCCAGCTTCATGAGGGGGTAGTCATTACTGATCTCCACTTCAAGGTCTGCTTTTAAGGGTGAAGCCGATAGAGAGTTCATCTGAACAAGGGTCTTCCTGATGCAATCCACCATGTGGTCCGTCTGGGTTTTCAGCTTGTCGGCATTGCGGCTCCTGGCTTCACCTTCTATTATTGTTACACCGGGGACAATATTTGTGGCGCTGCCACCTCTAATGGTTCCAATGTTGGCTGTTGTCTCTTCGTCTATTCTTCCCAGTTTCATTTTGGAAATGGCCCTGCTTGCAATTTCGATGGCGCTTATACCATTTTCAGGAGCCAGGCCTGCATGAGATTCGATGCCGCGAATAATGAATTTGATATGGTTGGCCGCCGGCGCCGCATAAATGACTGAACAGCTGTCTGTTGAATCGAGGGCATAGCCGAAAGAGGTTTCCAGCTCAGAGGTATTAAAGGCCTTGGCTCCAAGAAGGCCGATTTCTTCACATACGGTAAAAAGAATATGGAGGTCGCCAAAGGGAAGTTTCTTTTCCAAAAGAGTTCTTACTGCCTCGATGATGATGACGACACCCGATTTGTCATCGGAGCCCAATATGGTATCCCCTGACGAGTAGATTACGCCGTCCCTGATAAGAGGTTTTACTCCCCTGCCCGGTGATACCGTATCGATGTGGGCATTCAAAAGAAGCGGAGGGGCCTTGTCGGTATTTCCCTTTATTTTGGCCAGGAGATTTCCTGCGTTTCCCCCCGTTTTTTCAGCTGCCCCGTCTTCCCTGACCTGAGCGCCCAGTTCTGTTAAAACCGACTTAAGGTAGTCGACGATTTTTCTTTCATCTTTTGAAGGGCTGTCAATGGTAACGAGACGAATAAATTCATCAATGAGCCTTTCCCTGTTGATCATATGGAGTGTCCTTGTATTGCTTTGTTTATAGTAGCTGAGCGAATGGTACATAGAAATGTTATATCTTGCAAGTTGAATCGTAAAATATCACTTTTAAATCGGAAAGGATAAAGGGATTGCCCTTTTTCGGTTAACGGCATAAAAGGCCGGGAATTGCCTTGCTTTATCCCTTCAGGCTATTTGCCTTGCCGCCCTATTTCTCTTTTGATATTCTTGAATGATTCTGTTCCTTTTTCTTTTTTTACCGGTGATTTATGAAATTACGAATAAAAACGAAAATACTGGTCATCATGCTGGTCGTTGCCTTTATTCCCGGACTTGTCGGTATTTCATCGACCTATCTCAAAGGCTCACGGGTTTTCAAGCGTTCCATGGGACTTAAGTTCATGGAAATATCCCGCCATATGTCGTTGGCATTGAAGCTGCGAATAGAGAATGAGGGTTCGGAAGCGGAGCTTCTTGCCGCCAATCCCGCTATCAGGGAATTTATTGAAAGCGGGCGGAATAATGAAGTGGTGAGCGGTCTTCTCGCCATTGAAAATAAAGAAGAGGGCCATCTCTTTACGGGTTTGTTTGACGTCGCCGGCAAGGGACTTGTCAATGGCGGGAAGGATGACTTCCTGAAAAATCTCGACCCCCGCACAATTTCACAACTGGATGCTTCTCCTGAGCCTTTTTTTCTGGGAGCGCCTTTCAGGAGAGGCGAAAAGGGTTTTTATGTGTTGCCTGTTTATGCGGCCATAAGAAGTAACGACGGAAAGGATTTAACAGGAGCGCTTGCCATATTTATAGAGATTAACGCTGCATTTTTCGGAAAAAACTTTCTCTCCTCCGGAGAATCAGGACGTGTAAATGTGGTCGGCCCGGATGGGACGGTCCTTTATGATCCCCGGGATTCAAAAATCGGCGGTAAGCTATCCCCCGGCATAGTGGAAAAGGTAAGAGATGATGACGAAGCATGGTTTATCGAAACAGACGATGAGGGGATAGAGTCGGTTATGGCTACTTCTCCCCCCATTTACCGCTTCCATAAAATCATGCTCCGTCATGAGTCCGGCAATAAGCCCGATGACAAGTTTGACAAATTGTATGTCCTGCTTACCCAGCCTGTTGATGAAGCCTTTATCGAACCGATCAGGGAGGTCTTGCTCGGCGCTGCCATCCCCGGATTTCTCTTTGCCTCACTGCTTATTCTGGCAATCTACATGACGCTTAAGCGAATCGTAAGTCCCATAGCTGCCCTTAAAGAGGGCGTCTCCCTTATCGCCGCCGGAAATCTGGACCATAGTATAAACATAAAAAGCGGCGATGAGATAGAAGACCTGGCCCATGAATTCAACAATATGAGCCGGGAGTTGAAAAGCCTTTATACTGATCTTGAAAACAAGGTAAGGCGGAGAACCCTCGATCTTGAGATATCGAACAGGGAACTTGAGAAAGCAAACAGGCTTAAATCGGAGTTTCTGGCCAACATGTCCCATGAACTCAGGACTCCTCTCAATTCGATTATCGGTTTTTCGGAAGTGCTTATTGACGGTCTTTATGGGGAAATAAATAAGAAACAGGAGAAATATCTTAATAATATTTTAATCAGCGGTAAACACCTCCTGGAACTTATCAATACCATTCTCGATCTTTCAAAGATAGAGGCGGGACAGATGAAACTCGTTTATGAAGCCTTTGATCTCAGGGAAATTGTTGAAGCGGTGGAAAGTGTCATGCGCCAACAGGCGGAGACGAAAAATATCCATCTCGGTCTGGCTATTGATGAAGGAGCCAGTCTAATTATGGCCGACAGGCTTAAATTCAAGCAAATCCTCTACAACCTCCTGGGCAATGCCGTCAAGTTTACGCCCAGGGGAGGCAAGGTATCATTGACGGTAAAGCGGGAAAAGGATAGTATCCTCATATCGGTAAGTGATTCCGGGCCCGGAATCAGGGAGGGAGAAGCCGATCTTATTTTCGAGGCCTTCCGCCAGTCCGATGGTTCCCATAGGAGGGATTTTCAGGGAACGGGGTTGGGGCTTACCCTGTCAAAAAAGTTTGTAGAGCTTCATGGGGGAAAAATATCCCTGACAAGCGAGGAAGGAAAGGGGAGTACTTTTACCTTTACCATACCTGTGAAAATAACGGGCTAGCGTGATCAGCTTAAAATGACGGGCCATGCTTCATTTTTATAAAGATTAAAGGCAACAGAAAAAGATAAAGGAGTTTGAATGTATTTACCACCCATGATTACCGATCTTATGGCAGCGGCAGAACAGGAAAATTCAGCAGCCTCCATTGAACTGGTTCAAACTCATATCTCATTTGTCATTATAGGTGACCGGACTGTGTACAAGATAAAAAAACCCGTTGATTTCGGCTTTCTCGATTTTTCAACACTTGAAAAGAGGGCCTTTTATTGCAAGCAGGAACTTGATCTTAACAGGCGGCTGTCACCGCAGATCTACCTCGATGTGGTGGAGGTTAAAAAGAGGGAGGGAAAGCATTTTTTTGGTGGTCCCGGTGAGACAGTCGATTATGCCGTCAAAATGAAAAGAATCCCTGAAGAGCGGATGATGCTTAATTTACTTAAGGAGGGAGTGATAGACAGGGGGGTAATTGCGCTTGTGGCAAAAGTAATCGCCCGTTTTCACAGCCAGGCGGCGCATAATGAAAATATTGCCGAATTTGGCGATCCCCGGATGATTGCCCGGAATATGGAGGAAAACTTTTCTCAGACCCGCAAATACATAGGCCGGTCCTTGTCGCAGAAGCAGTACGATAGCATTGTAAAATACACAGAAGGCTTTATGGCGAAAAAAAAGGACCTCTTTCTGAAAAGAATGGCAGAAGGGAAGATCAGGGATTGCCACGGCGATATCCATATGGAGCACGTCTGCATTACGAACCGGGTTTATATCTATGATTGCATCGAGTTTAATGACAGGTTCCGCTATTCCGACGTGGCTGCCGATATCGCCTTTCTAGCCATGGACCTCGATTATCATCATCGCAGCGATCTGTCTAAAGAACTGGTAGCGTGCTATATTGCGGCCTCCGGTGATGAAGAGATAAGGCCGCTTATCAATTTTTATAAGTGCTACAGGGCTTATGTGCGTGGCAAGGTGGACAGTTTTGAACTCGATGATTCGTCTCTTCATGAAGAAGAGCTTGAAGCCGCCCGGAAAATGGCGGAAAGTTATTTTGAGCTTGCCGGTCGTTATGCTTCAAAGGGACTGAAGGGAGAGATACTTATTATTACCTGCGGCCTTATGGGAGTGGGAAAGAGTACCATAGCAGCGGCTATTGCTGAAAAAAAGGGTTTTCAGGTTTTGCGGTCTGATGAGATCCGGAAAGAAATAGCGGGAATAGCCGGAGAAGAGCGTCGCCATGAAACATTTGGTGAAGGAATCTATAGTGAAGATTATTTTAACAAAACTTATGAAGCGCTTTTTAAAAAAGCAAAAAGGCTGCTTGAAAAGGGTGAAGGGGTAATCCTCGATGCCTCGTTTAAAAAGTCCCCATACCGTCTCCAGGCATTGGAATTGGCGAACGGGCTGGATATCCCCTTTCTTCTCGTGGAATGTATCTGCCGTGATGAAGAGGTTAAAAGGAGGCTTGAGGAAAGAGTGAGTGAAGGGAGTGATATTTCCGACGGCAGATGGGAAATTTATGAAAAGCAGAAAAAAACCTTTGAAAGGATAAAAGAGATTCCCGCAAGCGAGCATATTATTATCGATACGGAAGAAGAGCTGGAGCGAAATATTAAGAATGTGCTCTTTAATATTGAAAAAAAATGCGATGAATATGATCGTCGACACCTCATTTACATTTGAAAAATCTTTGTTATACTTTTTATTGAAATGAATATTTAAGCTCATACCTTTAAATAGAGATTTCTTCCTGCTATGTCTGGAAAAGCCCTTTTAATTATTGACATGCTCAATGATTTCGTTCTCGAAGGCGCCCCCCTTGAAGTCCCCTCAACAAGAGAAATTATTCCTGCCGTCAAAAGAGAGATTGAAGCGGCAAGGGCCGAAGGAGCGCCTGTTATCTACGTGTGTGATGCGCATGCGCCTGATGACAGGGAATTTTCGATATGGCCCCGTCACAGTGTCAGGGGCACAGAGGGCGCTCAGGTGGTTCATGCATTAAAGCCGGACAGAGACGATATTATAGTTGAAAAAACGACCTATTCCGCCTTTTACAAGACAGACCTTGAAAAGGTGCTGAATAAGCTGGCTGTAAAAGAACTCATCATTACGGGGTGTGTAACGAATATATGCATCATGTACGCTGCCTCTGATGCCGTACTCCGGGGTTATGCAGTGACCGTGCCGAGGGACTGCTCGGCCTGGCTTGATGTGGAAGACCACGATTTTGCCTTCCGGCAAATGAAAAATGTCCTCAAAGTAAATGTCAGATAAAGATTAATGAATAAAAGAGAATTCAATACGGCCGGCTTCGACGATATTAAGAGCGGAAAAGTTACCGATGTTTATTTTGAAAGAACCCTTGAAATCCTCAAGGCCAAAGGGATCAACAAGCGGGTCAAAATGGAATTCAGGGCTAAAAAACTCCCCCGTGACTGGGAGTGGGGCATTCTGGCAGGCATTGATGAATGTGCCCGCCTTCTGGAGGGAGAGAATCTCTCCGTAAGAGCGCTCCCCGAAGGGAGTCTTTTCAGGGCCTTTGATCCCGTTATGGAAATGGAAGGGCAGTATAACGATTTCGGACTTTTTGAAACGGCCCTGCTGGGGCTCATCTGCCAGGCATCGGGCATTGCCACCATGGCGGCAAGGTGTAAAAAAACGGCAGGAGAGCGGCAGGTCATTTCTTTTGGCGCCAGGCGTATGCACCCTGCCATTTCTCCCATGATAGAGCGGAGCGCATTTATCGGAGGCTGTGACGGTGTGGCTGTCGTTAAAAGCGCCCAATGCCTGGGAGAAGAGCCGGTGGGAACTATGCCCCATGCCTTAATATTGATTATGGGAGATTCTGTAACTGCCACAAAGGCTTTTCATGAAGTTATCGATCCCGCCATAAAGCGCGTTGCCCTTGTTGATACCATTGGCGATGAAAAATTTGAAGCCCTTGGCTGTGCAGAGGCGCTTGGAGAAGATCTTTTTGCCGTCAGGCTCGATACGCCGGGATCAAGAAAGGGGAATTTCAGGCAGATTTTTGAAGAAGTCAGGTGGGAGCTTAACCTGAACGGCTATGAGCATGTCAAACTCTTTGCCAGCGGTGGTATCGATGAATACACGATTGCCGAGCTAAATCCCGTTGTTGACGCCTATGGTGTGGGCACGTCCATAAGCGCGGCGCCGGTCATCGATTTTTCACTGGATATTATGGAAATAGAGGGTGTTCCCTTTGCGAAGCGGGGTAAAATGTCAGGTTCGAAAAGTTTGCTAAGATGCAGTTCCTGTGAGAACAGCCTCGTTGTTCCTTATCCTGCGGATAAGGTGATTTGTAATTGTGGCGGAATTATGACGGACCGGCTATGCCCGCTTATCAGGAAGGGTGTTGCCGTCTGCCCTAAAGAAGAGCCCCGAAGGATCAGGGAAAGAGTGTTAAAAGAGGTTGCAAAACTGGAAAAGGAGGTCCCATGACAGAGACGGAAGAAGAATTTGAAGAAAAAGAGAGAGAAATTATAGAAAAGGCTGAAATACAGATAGATGAAGATTACGAAAGGAAAGACCTCAAGGAACGGCGAGGGTTTAACAAGGAGCATTTCTATGGGGGGAGCAAAAAGAAAAAACATACGATTCCGAAAAAGGGCTGATTGCTTGCCCTAGAGAGGGGCGCCTTTCGCCAGTTCCTCCAGTTTTTTCATCTTTCCTGACTCTCCGAGGGCAATGAGGATATCCCCGGTCTTTATCACCGTTTTCCCTGTGGGATTAAAGAGCATATTACCTTCTCGTTTTATGGCCACAATGATAATGCCGAGATCCTTGCCTATGCCGGCCTCGATAATGGATGTCCGGGGGAGCCTGGATTTTTTCGCAATGGGAACCTCTTCCATCTGGAGTTCGATGTTCCCGCTTGTTGTTGCCACTTCAAGGAAGTCTACGATGGAAGGTTTTATAATGCTGTGGGCCATTCTCAACCCTCCTATATGGTAGGGTGATACGACCCTGTCAGCGCCTGCCCTCAAGAGTTTCTGTTCAGCATCGTCTTCGTTAGCCCTGGCGACGATTTGAAGCTTTTCATTGAGTCCCCTTGCGCTGAGCACAACGTAAAGGTTGTGGGCATCGGTAGAGAGGACGGAAACAAGCCCGCGGGCCCGCTCTATACCGGCAAGGCGCAGGTTCTCGTCGCGTGTGGCGTCTCCCCTGATGAAGGGAATATCATCATCGGCATTGATTACCATATCTTCGCTTTCTATGACGACAAAGGGAATATGGCCCGATCTCAGTTCCCTGCATACGATCCGGCCCATTCTGCCGTAACCGCATACGATGTAGTGATTGTTGTTCTCCTTGATCCTTTTTTCCATTTTTCTCCTCCCCAGTACTTGCTGAATTTCTCCTTCCAGAATAAAGCGAATGCCGTAATTTGCCGTATAAGCCACGACCCCCAGGCCGGTAAAGACGAGGAATATAGTAAATAATCTCCCTGCCGTGGAAAGGCTGTGCGTTTCCTGGTAACCTACCGTTGATAAGGTAATAACCGTCATATAGAAGGCGTCGAAAAGCTCCCACCCTTCGATAAGCGTATATCCTGCCGTCCCCGTCGATATGGTAAGGACAAGTAAGGCGACGGAAAAAATAACCCTGCTCCTGATCTGATCTTCTTCTCTCTTTGGCAATAAAAACTCCCGCAGCTTACATTATTTAACCGGAACTATAAAGAATTGACTCGTCTTAATCAAATGGTTTAAGTGTTCATGTCATTTTTACCCGGCCCATATGCCGCTTTTCTTGCATTTACAGGGGAGCTTAAGTATATTTTTGTAAAAAAAATTGAAGGAGTGGCAATGGATAACTTTACCTATCATAATCCCGTAAAAATCGTTTTCGGCAAAGGCAGTATCAGCGAATTAAAGAGTCTCATCAAGAGAGACCATAAGGTAATGATTACCTATGGCGGTGGCTCCATAAAAAAGAATGGCGTCTATGATCAGGTAATGGAAACCTTAAAGGGTCGTGAGCTTGTCGAATTTGGCGGCATAGAGCCTAATCCCGAGTTTGAAACACTCATGAAAGGCGTTGAAGCGGCTAAAAAAGAAAAAATTGATTTTCTCCTTGCTGTCGGCGGCGGTTCCGTGCTGGATGGCGCCAAGTTTATGGCGGCCGCCATTTTTTACAAAAGAAAGGATCCATGGGAGATAGTTTCGCGGGGCTTTCCCCTTACGGCAGCCGTTCCTGTCGGCGCCGTCATGACGCTCCCTGCTACCGGTTCGGAGATGAATGGTTATGCCGTTATATCGAGAAGGGCAAGGGGAGAAAAACGGGCTTTCGGCAGCCCCCTCTCTTATCCCCGCTTTTCCATTCTCGACCCGGAAACCACCTTTTCACTGCCTGACAGGCAGGTAAGCAACGGCATTGTCGATACATTCGTTCATACGACGGAGCAGTACCTGACTGTAAGAGAAGGCAGCCCCCTTCAGGACAGACAGGCGGAGGCTATATTGAAGACGCTAATCGAGGAAGCGCCAAAGGTCAGAAAAAGCCCTCATGATTACTCAGTGCGGGCCAACCTCATGTGGTGCGCCACACAGGCGCTAAACGGCCTCATCGGCTGCGGTGTGCCCCAGGACTGGGCAACTCATATGATAGGGCACGAATTGACGGCCATGCATGGTCTCGATCATGGACAGGCGCTGGCCATTGTTTTGCCTGCCCTGCTGAAGTATGAGAAGGCGAATAAACTTGAGAAACTGGTTCAGTTCGGGGAGCGTATATGGAATATAAGTGAAGGCTCTTCTGAAGAAAAAGCGGATAAAGCCATTGATAAAACAGTCGCTTTTTTTCATTCTCTTGGTGTGAAAACGACGCTCAAGGATTACAATATCGGTCCTGACGGTTTTGAAAAAACAGGGAGTACTTTCGATGAGCGAAATATGGCCCTTGGGGAAAAAGGGAATATTAAAAGCAAAGAAGTGGTGGACATATTAAAACTCTGCCTGGGATAAGAGATAGCCCGCTTATAGAAAAGAAAAAGATTTATCCGCCAAGGGTCATAAATAACTGCGAAAGAGAAATTAAGAGATTATCTGGACGGAGATTATACAAATTTCACGGATAAAGATTGATAGATATTTCGACTGTTTGCCGCGGCAAAAAATCCCGCGACGAAACTAATGAATCCGTAATTTGTAAGGGGCAACAATTCTTTCCCGCCTATGATCTGATTAAAATTATTTACAGGCAATGTTGTATCATGTATAAAAGAAAAACAAAAAAACGGGGGAGGCCGAAATGGGGAAAAAATTAAGGAATGAAAAAGTCCGGACCGGCAGCGGTTTCGGGCTTTTTTTATGGGAATTGGAGTGAGTGAATTCCGGGGGTTGTCCCTCTCGATTTAAACGATTAACCAATAAAGGAGAATAATATGAAAATAGTACAGTTATTATGTTTGGGAATGTGTATTTTTTTATTTGCCTGTGAGGCGCACAAAAAAGGCCTGGTCCAGAAGGATAGTAAAGCTCGTTCTTACCGCATGTATTATGACGGTGCTTCAGCGAATGATAATAGTGAATTACAGGTAAGGAAATTCAGGGGCCAGCTCCGCATGGCATCGCTGGAAAATATTTTTGGAGACTTCAAAAAATTGCCTGAAGACAAAAATAAAAACCGTGTCGGCGGCTGGAAGGTCCAAGACGATCTCTTGTGGAGTCTGGTTGCAAGTCCTTCTCTAAAAGCCCTTAACGTAATGACCATAGGTGTGGATGGAACTTTTAGCTCGGCAATCGACCTTGACGGCGATTCTATGGCGGATATTGTAGATATTCGTTTAGGAGACGGCAGTCGCTTCTCCTTTGTTACCGAGTTTCCCGGCAGAGAGTTTTTTGAATTATGGCTTACAGGCCGCAATCCTTTATGCTCCGACAGAACGATAGCAGGAATATCTTTATCTGCCTTTGGCTGTGATGAAGGTGATTCGGGTTCATCAGGAGGAGGGTCGGCGGACCTTTCCGGCGGAGCGGCCATCTATGACCCCTTCGATCATATCTGTGATGGCTATAGCAGAGGTGGAACAGGGTTACGGCCGCCGGTAATGGCCCATGGAGGTCATGGGTATGGCCGTATGCGGCCCTGGAGCTGGAGAACCGGCAACCATGATAATGGACAGTTGCGCTATACAGAAGGTATGGCAATTTATGAAGATGCCGAGGGAAATCATGTTGCGACTATTAAAGAGCTTACTTTTTATAACGAGGAAGGCGATGTGGTTCGCGTCATACATGAGCGGGTCGAACATGACGGACAAGGTACTCGTACTATCACTGATCACGGCGCAGACGGCACGACCAAGACTCATAGTGAGCGTTTTGAAACGGAGGTCGAAGACGACGGCACCTATGGCGGCGAACCTACTGACCATGAACATGCGCCCCCAAGTGAGAGGGATTCGTCTTCCTCCACCCCTCCCGCTGATGTGAATTCCGGCGGCAGCACAACAAACCCCGGACCGGGTGACCCCAATGATCCGACGGGAACAATGGCAGAGTGGTGCGCCAATCGAGGCGATTTTGTCAGTGGCGTTGAGCAGGCTTCCGACAGGGACCCCACTTCGTTTCATATCGATTGTGATGATCTGGTTACCAGAACGAGCACAAATCCGGGTGATTGCACGATTATTGATTGGGCGGGCCCCGAAGATTTTACAGGCGCAACAGATGCGCCTTCCGCCGCAACAGGCTGCGGTCCCTTTGAACAGCCCGGACCGGATGGAACCTGTGGCCCGGCATCAGGAATTCAGAGGTTAAGGGGAAGCGCCGCCTGGGTTGGATCGATTGATTTGCAAACAGTAGAAATATGTAATCCATTAGTTTGCAATCCGAACTTTTAAAAAAAAGGGGCTGGCTTGCCTCGGCAGCGTGGGCATGTTTTTTTGCCCACGCTGAATTAATTTCCTCCCTCCCCTTTTGATCGGGTTAAATTTATTTACAAACAAACTTTTGTTATGTGTGGAAAGTATATTAGTTTGATTTTTATCAAAAAAAGCAAAAAAAGCCGAGTAATTTATTTTTCAATAAGTTATTGTTTAGATACATTGAACAAAAAAAATCATCCGCAAAGAAGGAATTAAAGAATAAAAGATTTAACCACAAAGGTCACGAAGAAACACGAAGAAGAAATTAAGAGATTAAAGGTTTTAAGAATTTAAACTTAGTGTTCCTTCGTGTACTTGGTGGTTAAAAAGATTTTCAATAAAAAGGAGAAGAGAAATATGTCATCCTTACTACTGTCACTTCGCAAGTCCGGGCTCATTGCCGCAATCTTCTCATTTTTTCTCACCTTTCACTGTTCGCCTATTTTGGCTGCATCCAATGCAGGCCTTGAAGCCGACCTCCAGGAAAGCCTGCGAACGATTCAGAAATTAACGGACAAAGCCCTTGCAAAGATTCAATCAGGAAGTGACGCAGCGGTGGAAATCAGGGAGATCAAGGGCTATTCAGATATTCTCATTGCGTCGGACTTACTTTTAAAAGAGCGTTTTGCAAAAGGGGCTGAAAAGGCGAATGCCCTTGGCGTTAAAGCGGGAGCAAGGCACAATGCCGTCCTGGATAAATACCGCCGCAGTATGGGTGAAGTCATTCGCCTTGTAAAGAGCTTGTCCGATGCGGGCAGTATGTCCGCTTCGGGCAATGATCAGCAAGGCACGCTGACGCAGTTAAAAGCCCTTTTGAAACAATTGCTGCCCAAAAAGCGCCGCCCCATTCACGGTGCGCTTCCCTACCGCCATCTTAACCTTCCCGCCCTTTTGCCCGTAAGCAATATTAATGTTACT